>JBDSVO010000139.1:0-4267 GCA_039927215.1 Gemmatimonadaceae bacterium | reverse complement strand
CCGTCCACGAAGTAGAGTTTTTTGCCACGTCGCTGGCGAGCTGCTTCGGTACCAGAGTAATTCGGCAGCGTGAACACGAGGAATGCGCGCTCGAGGTAGGAGACGTATCGCTCTATTGTCGGCTCGGACATCTTCGGCAACGATCGACTGATACTCGCCGGAGAAAGAATTCCACCGATTTGGCCGGCGAGTGTGTAGAGCAGTCTTTCCATCAGCATCGGGTTTTCAATTCCGAATGCCTGCGGAATATCCTTATAGATTGCTCTTTCGACGGCGTCTGACCTGAGAGTGCGCTGGGAGTCGAGAAGCAACGATGCTTCGTCTTCATTTGAATTCCTGGCGGCGATGAGTAGCTCGGGAAATCCTCCAGTGAGGAGGAATCGCCGCCGAAGCCCGGCCAGGTCTCCAATGAATGGTCGCTGTGTCGCAAGCTCCTCGATTGTGTCGTTGAGATTGGCGCCGACTTTGATTTCGAAGGGTCGCTCGAAAAGCTCGAGATATTCTCCGAAAAGGTAGGGAGCGAGGTACTGCTCCTCCCATCGTCCAACACCGCTCTCCGTTCGCACCTGTCGGAGTGCCGCGGTTGAGCTCGACGAGCCAGCGACCGTCACGGGCCAGGTTTCGTCGTAAAATGTCTTGAGCCAGAGATCCCAATCCTTCGCGTAGGTAAGCTCGTCCAGAAACAGGAAAATGGGTTTATCAGAGGACGCATCATTGTCCCGGACGATAACTCTTACCAGATCTCCGAGATCGAGATTCATCAGGAGTGGGTGGTCGAGCCTCAACCACCAGATGCGGTTTGCCGAAATACCCTCACGGATCAGACGTTTTGCTGTCTGGTAGAGCGACGTTGTTTTACCAACTCGGCGCGGACCGAGTATCAGCTCGAAACGTCGTGGAGTGTTGTCTTGAAGCCGCTTCCAAAGATGGCGGGCGAGTGGCCGTTCGACAGGAAGAGCCCAGGCCGCAGGAACAACGTGGGTCAGGTGCCAGGGGTTTTGCTCGGCGAAGACCTGGCCATAGTCGCTCGACGCGGGACTCCAAACTGGAGGTTTGGGATTAGGCATCGCCAAAAAATGGTCATGATGCCTATTTTGTCAATAGGCATCACTTAAAGATGCCTATTTTAAATTTAGGCATTATAGGAGGCCAAGCAGGTTACCTCCAGAAGCGGCACATCTTCGGCGACATGAAGCTCGAGGTGCTTGACTCAACGGTCGCCGTGGTGGGGGAGCTGCCGAACACGAAAAGGAGTGGGTTGAGCAGGGTGACGTGGTCGATGCGTCTCAAGCCGCCGACCGTTCCGCAGGCGGCGAGTGCGAACGAGTTGGGCGATGAGGCCAGTTCTAGCAGCAGATGTCGTAATTGTTGTCATGTGGTCGATGAAGTCGCCCGAGTGCGTCGGATGGCCGGAGCTCCCGTGCGTGGGGAGAGTTATTTGCGCGCCGACGTCACCGTTGGGAGAGTCGGACCAGACCAGGCTCCGCCGTGCCTGTGCCGCACCACCGCGGCGCGCGCGAGTTCGCCTTCAACCCACTTGTTGATGCTCATACCCTCGCGCTCGGCTGCGCGCGTGATTGCTCGGTGCACAGCCGGATCGACGCGAAGGACAAACTTACCGGAAAACGGCGCCTCGGGTTCTTCTCCATGGTCTTTGCAGAAAGCGAAATAGGTATTCATCGATTTCGCAAATTCCCGCTTGAGCTCAGCCATCGTGCGGCCCTTGAAGTTCACAACATCGGAAATGTTGATGACTCTTCCGTGGAACCCATTGTTTTCCTCATCGATATCGATGCGGGCGACGTAGCCCTTATGCTCCAAGGTTGCCATTTCCCTTTCCACTATGAATTCGGTTTTCTGTGACGGGGGCGCCGCGATGATGGCTGAATCCCGGCACTCTCCAACAGATCCCGCAAATCCCTGACCGTGTTTCTATCGGTGTCTGACGTCGGATGTGGACGGTGAAATACCGCTCGCATGCTTTTCACTTTCAGCGCCACTCTGGAACCTTCTCTTTCCTCGAGCGTCCCACCGAGAGCTCTGATGAGTGACTCGACATCTGCCCATCGAATATTCTGTGGAACCGGCCTCGCAAAAATTGCCGTGAGTGTTCTCTGCTGGTTCGCGTTCATGGGGACGATATCACCAATAGTATCAAATTGCAAGCCCGAGGAGGGTGCGTCGGGCGAGGAGCACTGGAAAGGGTGGCGGACGTAAACATGGGATTGGGCGGAAGACTCATTTCAGGTCGTAGTCGTCGGCGAGGAATCTAGAACCAACTCTACGACACACCCGGCGCTTTAGCGGCGCTTGAAAGCGTTTTGCCGCCTGTATAGTGGGACGATTGAGTTCCGCTACGCTTCTCGAGATCGCGTGCGCGGCGTGATCGTCGGACATGAGGAAGACGACGTTCGGGCGTGATTGTGCGCTTACCCGTCGCTCCGGAACGACGAGGGCGAAAACGAAGATGGCAGCACCGGCGATGGATTTAAGGGCGTGCACACATCGAATGTGTCGTCACTGCGGCGGGCTGGTATCCGAGGCCGATCCTTCTGGAAGCGTAGGACTGCCGGAAAGCGTTTTGTCTCCTACCTAACCAAAACAATTGCGATGCTCCGCCGCCGCCGAGATGGTGAGGCGATTCAGCTGTACCATTGCCACTTCGCTTAGCGAGCTCCCGACATACCAGCGCGCGAATCCGGTCGGCTCGCCCGCACCTGTCGGATCAACAGCGTATACGCTACGAGATTGACGACGAGCGCGAAACTTCCGAGTACAACCTGGATTCGCGGAGTAAGCCCGCTGGGGTAGAGCGCGCGCAACACATAGTGGTCGATGAAGTCGCCGGAGTACGCAGCTTCACCGGCTCCAGCGCGCAGCGAATGCTCGAGAGGAGTGAGTGGGCAGATCCAGCCGGCGTATTCGATCAGCACTCCCCAGATTGCCGCCGGAACATGCGCCCAGACAATGCGGCGCCATCGAAGAGCGAGGAACCCTCCGAGAATGACGAAGGCGACAAATGCGGCGTGGACGAGAACCACAGCGTCGGCTAGCAAGCGGTACATGATCAGGAATTACGGCCGCGCGCGGCGCGACTCACCACAGTCCCGGGATCAATCGCCATCGCACCTTCGTTGTGTAGTCGTCGTATCCCTCGAGCTTTTGCCGGAGCAGGCGTTCTTCGAGAACGATCCGTAGCATGAGAAGGCCAATGGGCATACTCGCCGCGAGTGCCGCGGCATACGATTGGGGGATGTATTACACTCGCCAACGCCAGCCCGGACCCTGAACCGCCATCTCTTTGAGTTGGTGCGTCATCAAAACCCTGCATAGTTCGCCCTTCGCATCCCTCAAGCGGGCAAATCCGCTCGGCTCGTCCGCATCTGTCTGATCAACAGTGAATACGCCACGATGTTGATAGAGAGGTAGCACCCTTTGGCTGAAGAAGGGTACCTTTCCGCCCCTCAGATGATCGGACTCTTTCTCGCAATCCTCGTCGCCGGCGGTGATACAGCGTCACCTACTGTGACCGGCGCCGTTTACAGCGGCCGTGCCCGCCAGCTCGCCGTCGCACCACCCCGCATCGACGAGACTGCAAATATTGACGGCTCGCTCGACGAAGGTCCGTGGAAGCAGGCCGCGCTGCTCACCGGGTTCTCGCAGTACGCACCTGTCGACGGCCGCGCTGCCGACGATTCGACCGAAGTACTCGTGTGGTACTCACCAACCGCGATCTACTTTGGCGTTCGCGCCTTCGCCGCGCCTGGCACTGTGCACGCCACCCTCGCCGATCGCGACAAGATGTACAGCGACGACTACATCGGCATCTTCCTCGGCACCTTCAATGATCAGCGGCAGGCGACCGTGTTCGCCGTCAACGCGCTCGGCGTGCAGGGAGATGGTTCTGTTGTCGAGACCATGCAGGCGAGCGGAGGAATGACCGGCGCCGCCGCCGGTCTCGGCCAGGGACGACCGGTAACCGACATAACGCCCGACTTTCTCTTCGAATCGAAGGGCCGCGTTACCCCCTGGGGATACGAGGTGGAGATCCGAATTCCCTTCAAGAGCCTCAAGTATCAGAGCGCCGATGTGCAGACGTGGGGACTCAATGTCATTCGCATCGTGCAGAGCCGTGGCCACGAGCATTCCTGGGCGCCGGCGAAGCGCGCCGCTTCATCGTATCTCGGCCAGGCTGGCACACTCACCGGGCTGACCGGCCTTCACCGGGGGATAGTGCTCGACGTGAACCCGTTCGTCACCGAGCGGT
>JBDSVO010000138.1:0-2920 GCA_039927215.1 Gemmatimonadaceae bacterium | reverse complement strand
AGCAAGCGTGCCGAGCGGCTTCTGGTAATTCACTTTGACCAGTACGCTGTCGAGATTGAAGCCCGCCGTAGTGAGCTCACGCGCATTTGCGTTGATGATCACTCGCGACTGTGGAGTCAGCGCGTTGGTCCACGAGTAACCGGCCTGGAAAGCCTGCACGGTGTTGCCCAGAGCGACGATGTTCTGCCCGCTCGCCGTTCCCGTTGCTCCGAAGTCGTGAATGTTTCCGGTCGCAACGCCATCCGCCCGCACTGACCCCGAGAGCTGTCCTCGCTGCACCACGCTCGGCGTATCTACGGCGGCGCGTGTCACCGGCGCCCTGCCGGTCACTGCGCGCTCGACTTCAGTGGCTTCCGCTAGCCGTGCGGAGTCGGCCTGCGCGCGCGTGATGCGTTTCTTCAGGATTCCCGGACGCGGCGGTACCTCTCCCTGCTGGGCAGCGGGGAGAAATCCCGCAATTTGCTGGAGAGAATCGATCGCGATGTGATAGCGAACCTCGCCCGTGGTTCCGCGTTTCAGTCCAAAGGTGCCTGTCGCGCTGGCAAATCCCTGGGGAACACCAACGGCGAGCGTGTCAACCCGCGCAAGACCATTCGCCATCGAGACTCTGACCTTCGCCGAGTCGATGGAGAGAGTGTCGTACGATGACGACTGAAAATCAGCGATGATGCGTGCGTTCATCGTCGCCGGATCGAAACCGCGTCCCACAGCTGTTGCGGTTCCGGTAACGGAAGTGCGCGGTGCCTTGGCGATTATCGTGTTGACGTTGAACAGCTCAGTGGTGAGAGACACGTCGTAGCCTTTCTGCACGCTCGCCAAATCGAGCTTGCCCGTGATCGACGCGGTTCCACCGTCGGGGAACGCAAGGTCGGAGCGGACTGCCAGATCCCGCATCGTTCCTGTCAGTCCTATTGGTCCCGTCTCGGAGCCCCTCAAGCCCATGGCGGGCGCGAATCTCCCCACGGTAACGAGCGACAGCGGGTGGAGTTGCGCATCAACGTCCATCCACGTGTTGGCGAACGTGATTCCACGGCCCGTTCTGAACGCGCCGGTACCGGTCACCTGCGAGACTGCACCGCGATCCACGTGAGTGATGTCACCGCGGGCGACCATCCGCGAGGTGGTAGAGCCGTTGAGAGTGGCCGTGCCGCTAAGTGTTCCACCAATCGGAAGAGTCGGCGCAAACTCCTTGGCGAGATCGACCTGCAGCGGGCGCAGCGTAAGCCGGAGGTTCGTCGCATTGAACACTCCGGGCCCGAATCCGACTCTGCCCAGGGCCACCACTCGGCTCCGTCCCGAGCGACGCTCGTTGAACGTGATGTCCCCATCGACGTCCAGTGCATGCTGCCCGCCGGCGAGCTTCGCGTGCCCGTTCACGATTCCATGTCGCGGTGGCTTGAAGGTCGGAAAGATTCGCTGGACCAGACGAGTATCGAGGTTCGCGACCTGCATGTTCGTGTCATGCAACGCAAACGTGTCGTTCATGATCAAGCCGAGGTCGCCGCGGAGGCGCGCGCCCGCGAGGCGCATGTTGGCCCGCCGCGCCTGGTATCTGCTTTCCTTGCCGATCCAGTCCAGCGCAAAATCGAGTGAGCCCGATCCATCTTCCGGAAGTCCCGGCTCGATCCAGCGGAGATCCGCAGAGGCAACTGGCGAAGCGCGAAGGCGGAGATGAAGATTATTCGGGTCGATGTCGTATAGTCCGGCTCCGGCGATGCGGCTATTCGGAAGTGCGGCTCTCGCGTTTGCCCACCACACCGAATCGGAAGTGAACTCGAACTTCCCATGCAGAGTCTTGATTTCGACGAGCGGAGGCTTGAAGGGCTCTGCCATCATGCTCACTACTTCGACATCGGCAAAACGTGTCTTGTAGGCGGGATCCTCCAGCCTGAGCAGTGGCATGTAGGCGAGGATCTTGTGGAACGACGAGATCTTCTGATAACCGCCGGGAACTTTCACGATGCGCAGCCGGCCCTGCTCGCTCAGAGCCTTCTTCATGGCAACTGCCGCGGCGGCGCCTTTGAGCGTGGTGTCCACTTGCCACGGCGATTTGACGGTCAGATCGCCGTCGCGGATGATGAACTCGGTAAACCGGACCCACGTACCCCAGCCCGTGGGCCGCGGGCCGCGCCGAGTCATCGTATCGCGGGGATAAATTCGGTCGTAATTCCACTTGCCACCGGGCTGGCGGTCGAGCACGACTATCGGATGGAACAGCGTCAGGTGGTCGAACTCGATGTGTTTCCTGCGCAAGGGATTGATGCCGTAGTTCGTCGTCAGTGAATCGACGTCTATGAACGGTGCGCCGCTGCTGTCGGTTATCACCAGGTCATGGACAGTGAACCCCTCCAGAAGATTTCCGGAGATTCGTCCGATTCGCAGGATACCGTGCGTGTTGTTCTGAAGTGCCGTCTGTAGCCGGCCCCGCACCTGCTGGTGTCCCCACTCTGTTTTTGTAATGGCGTAAACGCCGATCAGCACGAGCAGTGCGATCGCCGCGATGACTGCGAGTGAGCGGATGAAATGCTTCCGCATCAGAATGCTTCGCCGATGGACAGGTGGAGTGTGATTCGATCGAGGACGCCGTTGAAACCGGATCGCACGGGATGATAGCGGCGGCTCTCGTTGAGCAGCACCAGCCTCTTCTCACCGTTGATGACAGCCTCGGTCACGACGGGAAGCGTTTCCGTGAGGCCCGGATTGATACCGAGATCCACGCGAATCGGTCCAACTGGAGAGAGGTAGCGTACCCCAACCCCGGGGGTCACGGCGGCTTTGCTCTTCGGCAGCGCGGGGTTCACTCGCTGAGCGAGATAGCCGGCATCGATGAACGCGGCTCCAAGCACGTTGTCGGCGAAGAGGGGAAATCTGAGCTCGCCGCTTCCCTCGATGACCACATTGCCGCCGAGTGGGCGCGGCT
>JBDSVO010000137.1:0-17333 GCA_039927215.1 Gemmatimonadaceae bacterium | reverse complement strand
CGCGCATCGTTACACCCGAAGGCGCTGTGGCGGCGGGCGCAAATTATCTCGTTCTCGGCAGAACGATTACCGCTGCTGCAAATCCCGCGGCGGCCATGCAGTCGGTTCTCGATCGGCTTTCACCTGGGTGACCGTTGCTGGCGGATTCGCAGCAATCTGATCGTCCACCGCCGGCGTCGACCGACGAGGGCCGTTCGGCTTGCATTCGCCGTCTAAACCCTGTAATTTCAAAGGCTAACTCAGAAAACCCCTCCCCGCGCCAAGCGGGGAGCTTTGCACGTACATCGGAGTCTCCGTGAAAGTTCGCAGCAGCGTCAAACCAATTTGTGAGCACTGCAAGGTGATCAAGCGCCAGGGCGTCGTGCGCATCATCTGCAAGCGCAACCCCAAGCACAAGCAGCGGCAGGGCTGATAATAAATGGCACGTATTGCCGGCGTGGATCTGCCACGCGAGAAGAAGCTCGAGATCGGGCTGACGTACATCTACGGAATCGGCCGCGCGACTGCGCGGAAACTCCTCGAGGACGCGGGAGTCAATCCCGATCAGCGTGTTCGCGACCTGAATGACAACGACACCAACCGCCTGCGCCAGACGATCGAAAAAGATCTTCGCGTGGAAGGCGCGCTGCGAACGGAAATAGCGATGAACATCAAGCGATTGATGGACATCGGATCCTACCGCGGCAACCGCCACCGCCGGGGACTTCCCGTCCGCGGCCAGCGTACACATACGAACGCCCGCACGAAGAAGGGGCCACGCCGCGCTATCGCCGGCAAGAAAAAGGTGACGAAGTAACCCATGGCTACTGGAAAGAAGACAAAGCGTATCATCGAGGCAGAAGGGATCGCCCACGTCAGCGCAACGTTCAACAACACGACAATCACCATCACGGATTCGCACGGAAACACGATCTCTTGGGGGTCGTCGGGCAAGGCGGGATTCAAGGGATCGAAGAAGTCGACGCCGTTTGCCGCGACTGTCGCGGGAGAGCAGGCGGGACGCGAGGCCGTAACGCTTGGTGTTCGCCGAGTGCACGTGCGCGTGCAGGGGCCGGGCTCGGGTCGCGAGTCGGCGATCCAGGCGCTCGTCGCTGCCGGTCTCCAGGTGAAGTCGATCCGCGACGTTACGCCGATTCCGCACAACGGCTGTCGTCCGCCAAAGCGCCGGAGAGTCTGACCGATGCGCTATACAGGACCAAGCTGCAGGCAATGCCGCAGAGAAGGAACGAAGCTGTTTCTCAAGGGAACGAAGTGCTTCACGGAGAAGTGCCCCGTCGAGCGCCGGCCCACTCCGCCGGGACAGCATGGATCGAGCACTGCCCGCCGTCGCAAGATGTCGGAGTACTCGAAGCAGCTGCGTGAGAAGCAGAAGATCAAGCGCATTTACGGTATCAGCGAGAAACAGTTCCGAAATACCTTCGAGCGCGTCGCGACAATGCCTGGAATCACGGGACACAATCTTCTTGCCGCTCTCGAGAGCCGGCTCGACAACGTCGTGTACCGGATGGGATTCGCATCGAGCCGCAAGGCAGCGAGGCAGCTCATCAGTCACCGTCACGTCGAGATCGCGCAGAAGCCTGTCGATATCCCGAGCTACCTCGTGTCGCCGGGAGAAGAGGTTCGCGTTCGCATGAAGTCACGCGAGCAGGTGTCGGTAATGTCAGCGATGGATCAGTCGACGCGAGGCGCGCCCCTGTCGTGGATTGCTGTTGACCGCGACACGTTTAGCGGAAGGATGCTGGAGCGTCCGACTCGGCCGAACATTCCCATCGCCGCGCAGGAGCAGCTCGTCGTCGAGTTGTACTCTAAATAACCGGTACCCGCTGCCCGTACCTGTTGGCCGTAACCCGCTAGCCGGTTCCCGCTAGCAGTTTTCCGCAGTTCGCAGTCCGTTCGCAGTTCGCAGTTAGTCCGCAATTCGCAGTGCAGTTGAGTCTGAACCAGCAACTTCATCGATGTCACTTACGGGCCCTAACCCCGTACGGGCTCACCGCGCGTTAGGGGCGGGGTGGGACGTGAGGAATCAAAAACAAAATGGCACAAGCAATCGAATTGAGGGGTCTCGTCCGTCCGCAGCTCGTCGAGATGACAAAGCGCGAGGACAACGCCAACACGGCCGAATTCCGGCTTCAGCCGCTCGAGCGGGGTTTTGGTCACACGCTCGGCAATGCGATGCGGCGAATGCTGCTGTCGTCGCTTAGAGGGTCAGCCGTATGGGGCATCCGCATCGACGGCGTGCTCCACGAGCACCAGACGATTCCGGGAGTGGTGGAAGATGTCCACCAGATCATCGGCAATCTAAAGATGCTGACGCTCATTCTCGACGAAGGCGTTGAGGAAGTGATCCTTCGCATCACGAAAGGAGAGTCAGGCCCGGTGACGGCCGCCGACATTCAGGCTGCACCGGGTGTCACCGTTCTCGATCCGGCGCATCACCTGTTCACGATGCAGGACGACCGAGACATCAACGTCGAGCTGTACGTCAACAAGGGTCGCGGCTACGTCGAGGCCGATCAGCACACGATCGATCGCGCGCTCCCAATCGACGTCGTCAGAATCGATTCCATCTACAATCCGGTTCGTCGCGCCAATTTCTCGGTGGCCGAGACGCGCGTTGGGCAGCGGACGGACTACGATCGGCTGACGCTCAACGTCGAGACGAACGGAACGATCTCTCCCGAGGAAGCGGTTAGCTACGCAGCGGCGCTCGCGCAGACTCACTTCCAGTACTTCGCGGGATTTGGATCGCACGCCTCGGCGCCGCTGGTGCCGGGTGGAGATATCTCTGCCGGCGACGGACAGCGCATGGCCGACCTGCTCAGAACGCCGATCGACGATTTCGAGCTGTCGGTTCGGTCGGTCAACTCGCTGAAGAACTCCAGCATTCGCACGCTCGGTGATCTCGTCAAGATGACCGAGAGCCAGATCCTTCAGGTCAAGAACTTCGGCAAGAAATCCCTCAACGAGATCGCGGACCTTCTCGAGAAGCACGATCTCAACTTCGGCATGAAGTACGAGGATTCGCCGGACGGTGTCCGCTTCACGGATCGTGGCACGCCGCCAAATCGAAACGTCGCGACGGCAGCAGCCGACGAGGACGAGGAGCAATAGTCAGATGCGTCACCGCAAAGTAGGCCGCTCTCTCAAGCGTACGGCCGAGCAGAAGCTCGCGCTGATGCGCAGTCTCGCCACGGCTCTCATCGAGCGTGGCGCGATCGAGACGACGGAGGCGAGAGCGAAGGAGCTTCGTCCCTTCGTCGAGAAGCTCATCACGAAAGCCCGCTCTGGCACGTTGCACGACCGGCGTCTCACGGGTCGTCATGTGCACCAGCGGGCGATCAACGATAAATTGTTCGCAGAGGTCGGGCCGCGGTTCGCTTCGCGCGCCGGCGGATACACGCGGATCCTGAAGACGGGACATCGCAAGGGCGACGGCGCCGAAATGGCCCGCATCGAGCTGGTGGATTAAATGGGAATCGCAAGAAATCGCTGCTATGTGTGCGACAAGGGTGTCGCCCATGGAAATAACGTCTCACACGCGAATAACCGAACGCGCCGGGTCTGGAAGCCCAATCTTCAGGTCGCTCGGGTGGTCGTGGACGGGAAGATCACGAAGATCAAGGTGTGCACCCGTTGTCTGCACGCCGGAAAAATCCAGCGTGCGCCTCGTGGTGCTGTCGTCGCATAACGGCGTGAGCTTCGCGACGGACAAGGGGGAGCGCAGTATTGGCTCCCTTTTTCCTTGTATGACCTACGGCTGCGGATTTCGAACTCCTGGATCCGGAGCAGTTGATCATGCCGCGTCGTAACGACCTTCATCGGATTCTCGTCATTGGCTCCGGCCCTATCGTCATAGGGCAGGGCGCCGAGTTCGACTACTCCGGAACTCAAGCCGCCAAGGCTCTCAAGGAGGAGGGATACGAGGTCATTCTCGTGAACTCCAATCCGGCGACGATCATGACCGACCCCGAGTTCGCCGACCGGACATACATCGAGCCGGTCACGCCGGACTTCGTCGAGCTCGTCATCGAGAAAGAGAAGCCGGATGCACTCCTGCCGACGATGGGTGGCCAGACCGCGCTCAATGTCGCAATGAAGCTTCACGAGTCCGGTGTGCTCGCGAAGCACGGTGTTCAGCTCATTGGCGCCGACGCGCGCGCGATACGGATGGCCGAAGACCGTGGCGAATTCGCGGAAGCGATGCGGCGCATTGGACTCGCCGTTCCCATCGGAGGAGTCGCGACGACTTTCGACGAAGCACTTGGACTCGTCGAGCTGGTAGGGTTCCCAGCAATTATCCGCCCGGCATTCACACTCGGCGGCACCGGCGGCGGCATTGCATACAACCGCGACGAGTACGAGGGCATCGTGCGGCGCGGCCTCGAGCTCTCGCCTGTGAGTCAGGTGCTCATCGAGCGCAGCGTGATTGGCTGGAAGGAATTCGAGCTGGAAGTGATGCGCGACTGCGCGGACAACGTCGTGATCGTCTGCTCGATCGAGAACGTGGATCCCATGGGAGTGCACACGGGCGACTCAATCACAGTCGCGCCGGCGATGACGCTGACGGACCGCGAATACCAGAAAATGCGTGACGCGGCAATTGCGGTGATCAGGGAGATCGGCGTCGAAGCGGGAGGCTGCAACATCCAGTTCGCAGTCAATCCTGAGAACGGTGAGATGCTGGTGATCGAGATGAACCCGCGCGTCTCCCGGTCGTCGGCGCTGGCTTCGAAAGCGACGGGCTTTCCTATCGCGCGCATCGGCACCAAGCTGGCCGTGGGCTACCGTCTGGACGAAATCCCCAACGACATCACGAAGACGACTCCGGCGTCCTTTGAGCCGGTGCTCGACTACGTCGTCGTCAAATGCCCGAGATTCGCGTTCGAGAAATTCAGCGCTGCGAATCCGCAGCTCACCACGCAGATGAAGTCAGTTGGTGAGTCGATGGCGATCGGGCGGACGTTCAAGGAGGCGCTGCAGAAAGGCCTTCGCGCGCTCGAGACAGGCCGACCAGGTTGGGCGACGGCGCCCAGGATGGCGGATGACCGCCTGACCGACGATACGCTGGAGGCGCTGCGCGGGGCGCTGAGACAGCCGACTCCTGAGCGAATCTTCCAGATCAAGCGCGGGCTCGAGGCCGGCCTCGATGTCAGCGAACTCAATGAGCTGACCCGAATAGACGCGTGGTTTCTTGCGCAGATGCAGGAGCTCGTCGAGGCCGAGACCGAATACGCCGATCTCGATGAGCCCGGTGCCGACGATGTGCGGAGGATGAAGCGCATGGGCTTCTCCGACAGGCAGCTTGCAGCACTCCGCGGCTCGGCCGAGACCGCCGTCCGCGAATGGCGATGGCAGCTGGGCGTGAGGCCCGCATACAAGATGGTGGACACGTGCGCGGGTGAGTTTCCCTCAGCGACACCCTATCTTTACAGCAGCTACGACGAAGAGGATGAGGCGCCCCGAACCGGGCGCGACTCCGTCGTGATTCTTGGGAGCGGTCCGAACCGGATCGGGCAGGGAGTGGAGTTCGACTACTGCTGCGTGCGCGCGGCGCTCGCCCTTCGCGACGCCGGCTACGAGACGATCATGATCAACTCGAATCCGGAGACCGTCTCCACGGATTTCGACATCTCTGACAAGCTCTTCTTCGAGCCGCTAACGCTCGAGGACGTTCTCGAAGTCGTCGATCGTGAGAAGCCGGTTGGCGTTATCGTGCAGCTGGGCGGGCAAACGCCTCTCAAGTTGACGCGTGGACTGGAAGCAGCGGGCGTGAAAATCCTTGGCACGTCGCCCGATGCTATCGACATCGCGGAGGACAGACGGCGTTTCGATACGATCGCTCGCCAGCTCGGAGTCAGACAGCCGGATAATGGCACGGCGACGAGCATCACCGAGGCGCTCGCGATCGCGGAAGGAATCGGCTACCCCGTGCTCGTGCGCCCCTCCTACGTGCTCGGTGGGCGCGCGATGGAGATCGTCTACGATTCTGCGTCTCTCATGGACTACTTCGAGCGCGCCGTGCGCGTTTCAGAAGAACGGCCGGTGCTGATCGACAGTTTTCTCGAGGACGCGTTCGAGGCCGACGTGGATGCAATCGCCGACGGAGAGCGCGTCGTAATCGGTGGCATCATGCAGCACATCGAAGATGCGGGCATCCATTCGGGTGATTCCGCCTGCGTCCTGCCGCCGTATCTGATCGGCGAGGCGGATCTCGACGTGATGCGCGCGCACACGGTTTCATTCGCGAAAGCGCTCGGCGTCGTCGGGCTGATCAACGTGCAGTTTGCAATCAAGAACGACGAGGTCTACGTCCTCGAGGTAAATCCCCGCGCTAGCAGAACAATTCCGTTCGTGTCGAAGGCGATCGGCGTTTCGCTGGCTGCTATCGCTGCGCGCGTGATGCTCGGCGAAACTCTCGCAGACGTCGGGTTCACCGAGGAGATCATTCCCAGTTACGTAGCCGTGAAGGAAGCAGTCTTTCCATTTACCAAGTTCCGCGAGTTCGACCCGGTACTCGGCCCCGAAATGCGCTCCACCGGCGAGGTCATGGGAATTTCGACTTCATTCGGTAGCGCCTTCGCAAAAGCGCAGATGTCCGCGGACAACGTTTTGCCGGACAAGGGAACGATCCTTCTGACTGTCAACGACTTCGACAAGAACGCAGTGACTCCGATTGCGCGCCGCTTCCACGAGATGGGATTCAGGCTCGTCGCTACTCAGGGAACGGCTCGCCATCTTCGCGGGCGTGGAATTCCTGTGGAGCGCGTGTTCAAGGTTCATGAAGGGAGACCGCATGGAATCGATCTCATCCTGAACGGAGAAGTGCAGCTGCTTATCAACACGCCGTACGGAAAGCACGCTCAGCAGGACGACTATACGCTGCGTCAGGCGGCGATAGCACACGGCGTCGCGTACACGACGACGCTGTCGGCCGCGAGCGCCGCGTGCGATGCAATACTCTCGATGAGGTCGAGGGCACCATCGGTTCGATCGCTTCAGGAATGGCACGCGAGTCTCAGATCCGAGGTGCTTGCGTGACTGCTGATAACATCAAGGCCGACGAAAACGGCGTTTTCGTACACGAATCCGCGTACGTCGACGATGGCGCATCCATCGGCACTGGCACGCGCGTCTGGCATTTCTCTCATGTGCTGGGCGGAGCCACAATCGGCGAGCGTTGCTCGCTCGGTCAGAACGTCGTAGTGATGAACGGCGTCCGTATCGGCAACAACGTCAAGATTCAGAACAACGTTTCCGTCTACGAGGGAGTGGAGCTGGAGGACGATGTTTTCTGCGGACCCTCGATGGTTTTCACCAACGTGATAAATCCCCGGAGTGAAATCTCTCGCCGCGACGAGTACCAGAGCACGCTGGTGCGGCGAGGAACGACAATCGGTGCGAACGCGACGATTCTCAGTGGAATAACTCTGGGTGAGTATTCATTCATCGGCGCTGGAACTGTGGTGACGAAGGACGTGCCGGCGTATGGGCTAATGGTCGGCGTTCCTGCGCGGCGCGTCGGCTGGATGTGTAAATGCGGCGTGAGACTGCCGGACAGCGGAGAAGGAAAGTGCAAGGCGTGCGGGGAGACTTATCGCTCGCACGGCAACTCGATTGAACGAGTCGCTGGTTGAATGGCGGATTCCTCTCAGGTCTTCCGCATCGCACTCGTAGGCTGCGGGCGTATCTCGAAGAATCACGTCGAAGCAATCCAGCGAATCGACGGCCTCGAGCTGGTCGCCGCATGCGACAACGTTGTGGAGGGTGCGCGCGCGGTTGCGGAACCGCTCGGAATCCCCTGGTACACCTCGTATGAGAAGATGCTGGCGGAGGTACCGTCGGATATCGTGACGATCGCAACACCGTCAGGATATCATCCGGCGCAAGGCGTGCTTGCGGCAAAGACCGGGCGTCATGTGGTCACGGAAAAGCCCATGGCGATCTCTCTCCGAGGTGCGGACGAGCTAGTGAAGGCGTGCGATGCAGCCGAGGTCCACTTGTTCGTGGTCAAACAGAACCGGCTCAACGCGCCGGTTCAGTTGCTCAAGAGGGCGGTTGATCGTGGACGTTTCGGCAGGCTCTATTTAGCCAACTGCACTGTGAGATGGACACGGCCGCAGGAGTATTACGATCAGGCGCCCTGGCGAGGCACGTGGGAGTTCGACGGAGGGGCGTTTATGAATCAGGCTTCGCATTACGTCGATCTCATTCAGTGGATCGTCGGCCCCGTCGAAAACGTCATGGCGAAAACCGCGACGCTCGGACGGAAGATCGAGACCGAGGACACTGGCGTCGCGATCATGCGCTTTCGATCGGGAGCTCTCGGAGTGATCGAAGTCACCATGCTCACTTATCCCCACAACATGGAAGGCTCGCTGACCCTACTGGGAGAGAAAGGCACCGCAAAGATAGGCGGAACGGCGGTGAACAAGGTGGAGCACTGGGAATTTGCGGACAGTGATCCCGACGACGCGCTGATTCCCACCCTCAACACGAACCCTCCGAACGTCTACGGGTTCGGACATGAGGCGTACTACCGGAACGTGCTCGCCGTTCTTCGGGGTGACGCCAAACCCGACACCGACGGACGAGCGGGCAGGAAGTCGCTCGAGCTGATCCTCGGAATCTACGAATCGGCGAAAACCGGATGCGACGTGCCGCTCCCGCTGCGTGTATGAACCGGCGATCTTTCAAGGCTATGAACAAAAACTCCGAACTGCTGACTAGCTGCGGAATCCGGACTAGCCGCGGACTGCGGACGAGCTGAATGGGCGTCCCGCTTCTGGATCTTCGCGCGCAATACGCGACGATTCGCGACGATGTTGTCGGCGCGATGATGCGTGTCGTCGAGGATCAGACATTCATCCTTGGCAAGCCTGTCGAGGAGCTCGAAACCGCCATCGCAGAGCTTTCCGGGACGCGGTTCGCCATCGGCTGTGCGAGCGGCACGGATGCGCTGCTCCTCGCGTTGCGCGCGCTCGACATCGGACCGGGCGACGAAGTCGTTACGACTCCTTTTACGTTCTTTGCAACGGCGGGCACGATTCACAACGTCGGCGCGAGACCGGTCTTCGCCGACATCGATGCCGACACATTCAACATCTCGGCGCAAGCGGCAGCGGCTGCCGTTACATCGCGAACCAGAGCCGTGATGCCGGTGGACCTGTTCGGCCAGATCGCAGCGCTCGATGACATCGCCGCAGCCGTACCCGATTTGCCGATGATCGAGGACGCTGCACAATCGATCGGCGCGACTCGCGATATTGGCGGGCGAACTTTTCGTGCCGGTGAATCCCCCACGATCGGCACGTTCAGCTTCTACCCATCGAAAAACCTCGGCGGGTACGGCGACGGTGGAATGATTGTGACACAGGACGAGGCGCTGGCGAACAGACTGCGCCGTCTGCGCGTTCACGGTGGGCTCAAGACTTACTACCATGAAGAAGTGGGCTACAACAGCCGCCTGGATACTCTTCAGGCGGCCGTGCTCCTGGCGAAGCTCCCGCATCTCGAGGCGTGGAGTGCCGCCCGTCGTCGCAACGCGGCGTATTACGACGCAGCATTCGCGGATTTCGCGGAGGTTTGCACGCCTGTTGTCGAGCCGCGAAATGTCTCGATTTACAACCAGTACACGCTTCGCGCCGCGCGGCGCGATGAGCTTGCCGCGCACTTAAAGGCAGCAGGGATCGGAAACTACGTCTACTATCCGCTCCCTCTCCATCTGCAGCCGTGCTTTGCCGACCTCGGGTACTCTGAGGGCGCTTGCCCTGAGAGCGAGCGGGCCTCAAAGGAAGTCTTGTCGCTGCCCATCTACCCTGAGCTAACCGAAGAGCAGCTCGACTCCGTCGTTACGTCCGTAAAGGAATTTTATGGCGACTGAGAAAGGCGCCGATGCCACGATGAAAGATCGTCTCATCCGGAAGCTTGGCGATCGCAGCGCCTGTATCGGCGTGGTTGGCCTGGGCTACGTCGGGCTGCCGCTGGCAATCGAGTTTGCGACAGCAGGCTTTCACGTCATCGGCTACGACGTCAGCGAAGAGGTCGTCGCTGAGCTGATGCGCGGCGAATCGCACATCCAGGACGTTCCCTCGGCAGACGTCGCCGAGGCAGTGCGGGCGGGTAGGCTCGAAGCGACAGCGGATGTGACACGACTCCGTGACATGGATGCCGTCTCGATCGCGGTACCAACTCCGCTGGCGAAGACCCGCGATCCCGACATGACGTATGTGCTGGCGGCGGCCGACGCGATCGCCGCGCACTGTCGTCCCGGAATGTTGATCGTGCTCGAGAGCACCACTTATCCGGGGACGACGCGAGAACTGATGCAACCCAAGCTCGAGGCCGCGGGACTTACCATAGGCGAGGATGTCTTTCTCGCGTTCAGCCCCGAGCGCGTCGATCCGGGCAACGCGAAATGGAACATCAAGAACACCCCAAAGGTGGTCGGCGGAATCACGGCGGCGTGCACTGAAGTTGCGTCCGCACTTTACGCGTCGTGCCTCGACACCATTGTACCGGTGTCCAGCACGGAAACGGCGGAGCTGGTGAAGCTGCTCGAGAACACTTTCCGCTCGGTGAACATCGGACTCGTCAACGAAATGCAGATTGTCTGCGAGAAGCTCGGGGTGAATGTGTGGGAAGTCATCGACGCGGCCGCAACCAAACCGTTCGGGTTCATGAAGTTCACTCCGGGCCCCGGCATCGGCGGGCACTGTATCCCACTTGATCCGCACTACCTCGCGTGGAAGATGCGAACACTCAACTACAAGACGCGGTTCATCGACCTGGCGAGCGAGATCAACAGTGAGATGCCTGCGCTCGTCGTCGAGAAAGTTGCGCAGGCCTTGAACGATCAACGAAAGTCAGTGAAAGGAAGCCGCATCCTCGTGCTTGGGGTTGCTTACAAGAAGGACATCGATGACATGCGCGAGAGCCCTGCCCTCGACGTGATCCGTCTGCTGGAGGACTGGGGAGCGGACGTCGTGTACCACGATCCGCACATTCCGTCGTTTCGCGAGGACGGGCACGAACGGCTTAGCGTGGAGCTCACCGACGCGGAGCTCGCGCGTACGGACGCGGTTGTGATCATCACTGATCACACCGGCATCGATTATCAGAGAATTGTGGACATGACGTCTCTCGTCGTGGACACGCGTAACGTGACCGCCGGCATGGTAAGAAGAGGCGGAGCCAGGATTCCCGACAAAGCAGTGCCGAACATGGCCACTGTGTAACCAAGAAAAGAATTCATGAACATTTCTGTTATCGGAACCGGATACGTAGGGCTCGTAGTGGGCGCCTGTCTCGCCGAGACTGGCAACGACGTCATTTGTGCCGATGTGGTGGATTCGAAGATCGAGGGCCTCAAGCGAAACGTTCTCCCGATCTACGAGCCGGGTCTCGAGGATCTCGTCGAGCGAAATCAGCAGGACGGGCGATTGAGCTTTACTACCGACATCGCGGGGGCCATTGCGTCCGCTGACGTTTTGTTCGTCGCCGTCGGAACCCCGCCTGATGAAGACGGCTCGGCGGATCTGCAGCACGTGCTCGCCGTGGCGCGCGAAGTCGGCAAGCACATGACCCGCGAGATGGTAATTGTCACCAAGTCCACAGTCCCGGTGGGAACGGCGGGCAAGGTTGCAGCAGAGATAGCGAAAGCCGCTCGGTTTCCGTTTCACATGTGCAGCAATCCGGAGTTTCTCAAGGAAGGAGCCGCCGTCGACGATTTCATGAAGCCCGACCGTGTCGTACTCGGCGTTGCGAGCGACCATGCACGAGATGTGATGGGGGAGATCTACGCGCCGTTCGTGCGCACGGGCAATCCGATCATCTTCATGGATATCGCGTCGGCTGAAATGACCAAGTACGCGGCCAACGGTATGCTCGCCACGCGCATCTCCTTCATGAATGAGATCGCCAATCTGTGCGAGCGGGTCGGCGCCAACGTCGACATGGTGAGGAAGGGCATCGGAAGCGATTCCAGAATCGGGCCTTCGTTTCTCTTTCCGGGCCCGGGCTACGGCGGCTCGTGCTTTCCCAAGGACGTAAAGGCCCTTGTGCGAACTGGCGCCGAGATGGGCATGGAGCTCCAGGTGCTGTCGGCTGTGGAGGACGTGAACGAGCGCCAGAAGCTGCGGCTGTCCGAGAAGCTGCGGGAAGCGCTGGGCGACGACCTGAGTGGAATGCACATCGCAGTCTGGGGATTGGCGTTCAAGCCTCAAACCGACGACATGCGCGACGCGCCGTCCTTGACTCTCATCGAGGATTTGCTCGCCGCGGGCGCGACGGTCTGCGCGCACGATCCAGCGGCAATGAAGGAGGCGCGACATCGCCTCGGCGACAAGATCAAGTTCGCCGAGACGAACTACGATGCGCTCAGCGGTGCTGACGCGCTTGTCGTCGTCACGGACTGGAACGAGTACAGGCACCCCGACTTCGCGCGCGTAAAAGAGGCGCTGCGGCGTCGCGTGGTAATCGACGGCCGCAACCTGTACGATCCTGAAAAGATGCGCGAATTGGGGATGAGCTATTACTCGATCGGCCGCGTTGTGCGCGAACAACCAGCCGCTGTGAGGGTAGGAGAATACGCATGAGACTCAGGCGTGTTCTTTTCGCGGCGGGGCTGCTGGTGATCGCCGCCGCGGGCGCATGCAAGCCGGTATTCAACGCCGGGACGTATGCCGACATGAACACACTTTTCAAGGCGGCGATGACGGAGTTCAACGCCAAGCGCTTCGACAACGCGGCGAAGGCCTTCGAGCGTCTCTCGGCGGAGCTGCCGGCCAGGGATCCGCGTGTTCCAGTCGCCTTCTTTTACCTCGGAAAGTCACAGGACAAGATCGGCGAGCGGCTGCTTGCGGCGAAGTCATACAGCCGGATTTACGAACAGTTTCCCGAGGACACACTCGCTGATGACGGTCTGTACTTCTCCGGACTCGCATACGAAGCGATGTGGCGGAAACCGGTTCTCGATGCGCAGTACGGTGAAAACGCGCTGACTCAGTTTCAGACTTTGGTAGCGCTGCATCCGAATTCGCCGGTAGCTCAGCAAGGAGCGAAGGAGCTGGCCAAGCTCGACGAATGGTTCGCGACGAAGGACTACGAAACCGGCCGGCATTACCTCAAACGCAAGGCGTACGATTCCGCGATCATCTACTTCAAGGACGTGATCAGGCTGCATCCGGCCGCGCCAAGGACGCGTGACGCGTATCTCCGTCTTCATGAGGCGTATTCGGCGATCAATTACAAGGACGATGCGCGCGACACCTGCGATGCGGCGCGCAAGGCGTACCCGACGGATCGCGAAGTCGTTCAGCAATGTGGTGCGGCGGCCGCCCAGGCCGCATCGAAGTAACGTTTGCGAATTGGCGTCTTTGGCGGGACTTTCGACCCTCCACACGTCGGTCATTTGTTGGCGGCGGTAGACGCATTCGAGGCTTTGTCTCTCGACAAGCTGATCTTCGTCCCCGCGGCGCTGCAGCCGCTCAAATCCTCCGCGCCGGTTAATGCGTCGGCCGAGCATAGGCTGGAGATGGTTCGCTGCGCGGTGCGGGACGACCCGCGGTTCGAGGTCAGCGCGGTGGAAATACAGAGGGGCGGGTTATCTTACACGGTGGACACGCTCGAGGCGCTCTCGGGGGAAAACCCGGATGCGACCTTTTTCCTGATTCTCGGCATGGATGCATTCAGCGCTATTGAGCGTTGGAAGTCGCCCGATCGTATCAGGGAGCTTGCCACTATTGCGGTGCTGTCGCGCGAAGAGACCGGTCGCGAGGCGGAGGTAGGCTCGATGATAGGCGTGACTCTCGTCGGAATGAGGCGAATCGATGTGTCGTCGTCGGAGGTTCGCGGGCGTCTCCGCGATGGGAAGGCCATCAGAGGATTTGTGACTGAATCGGTGGAGCGTTACATAGCCACCGCGGATTTATACCGTTCCGAGCCCAGCCGCGAATGATCGGCGGCCGGGTGAGGGTCGAGGGGTAAGGGGATGCTCAAGGGAGTATTGCAGGGAGTGTTCGGCTCCAGGCATGAGCGCGAACGAAAGCGCGTTCAGCCTATTGTCGACGCAATCAACGAGGAGTACGAGCGGCTACATTCTGTCTCGGAGGACCAGCTCCGCGGGCAGACCGAGCGATTCCGCGAGCGCATCCGCGAGGCGACGGCCGAGCTGGAAACCCGGATCGCAGAGCTGAAAGCGCAGAAGCATGAGACCGCAGATTCGGCGGAGCGGGAGCGTATCGACACCGAGCTGAGCGGCCTCGATGGACGAGGCGGTGTAGAGGCCGAGCTCCGCGATGCGACAGCAGAGATCCTCGACGAGATTCTGCCGGAAGCCTTCGCCACCGTCCGTGAGGCGTGCCGTCGCTTAGTTGGTACTAATGTTAGGGTTACAGGCCACGACCTCGAGTGGAACATGATCCCGTATGACGTGCAGCTGATGGGCGGAATCGAGCTGCACCTCGGCAAGATTGCAGAGATGGCGACGGGAGAAGGCAAGACGCTCGTCGCGACCTTGCCGCTGTACCTCAACTCCCTGCCGGGAAAAGGCGCGCACCTCATTACGGTGAACTCGTATCTCGCACGCCGGGACTCGGAGTGGATGGGCCATGTCTACAAGTATCTTGGGCTCACCGTTGGTTGTCTCGACGACACCGACCCGGGGACTCAAGAGCGAAAGAACGCGTACTTCAACGACATCACGTACGGCACGAACAACGAGTTCGGCTTCGACTACCTGCGCGACAACATGGTTGTCGAGAACAATCAGCGTGTTCAGCGCGGGCACGTCTACGCTATCGTCGACGAAGTGGACTCGGTTCTCATCGACGAGGCGAGAACACCGCTCATTATCTCGGGACCGGTTGGCAATGAGTCGGATGCCGAGTATGCGGTGCACAACGCAGGCGTCTCGCGACTCGTGAAGCGGCAGAGCGATCTCAGCAATGTGCTCGTGGCCGAGGGCGAGCGGGCTCTCGAAGCAGGTGATACGCAGCTCGCCGCGCTCAGATTCTACCAGGCCCAGCTGGGAGCGCCGAAGAACAAGCGTCTGCTGAAGGCGCTGCAGGAAACGGGTGTTAAACAGCTCGTTCTGAAGATGGAGCTCGAGCACCTCGCCGACAGAAAGCTTCCCGCGAGCAAGCAGCAGTTTCGCGACACTGAGGAGAGTCTCCTCTACGTTCTCGACGAGAAGGGCCACTCGGTGCATCTGACCGATCAGGGTGTGGAGTACATGTCCCCGTCGGATAAGGACGCGTTCGTCCTTCCGGACATCTCGCAGGAAGTCCATCGCATCGATCACGATCCAGACCTGACGCCGGAAGAAAAGCTGTCGATGCGCCAGGAGATCAACGTCGACTACGCCGCGAAGAGTGAGCGGCTGAACATCGTGCACCAGCTTCTTCGCGCGCACGCGCTGTACGAGAAGGACGTGAACTACGTGGTGCAGGAAGGGCAGGTGCTGATCGTCGACGAGTTCACGGGACGCACCATGCCCGGCCGCCGATGGTCGGAGGGACTGCACCAGGCGGTCGAAGCAAAGGAAGGAGTTCAGGTGAAGGGCGAGACACAGACGCTCGCCACGATCACCATTCAGAACTACTTCCGCATGTACACCAAGCTTGCGGGCATGACCGGTACGGCCGAGACCGAGGAGACCGAGTTCCACCAGATCTACGGCCTCGAGGTTTCCGTGATTCCGACGAACAGGCCGGTGATCCGTGATGACCGGCAGGACCTCGTCTACAAGACGCGCCGCGAGAAATACAACGCGATGCTCGAGGAAACCGAGCGACTGCACAAACTCGGCTACCCAGTGCTTGTTGGAACCGTGAGCGTGGATGTGTCGGAAACTCTGTCGCGCATGTTCAAGCGCGCAGGCATCGTGCACAACGTCCTGAACGCTAAGTACCACCAGCGCGAAGCAGAAATCGTGGCTGGCGCCGGCCAGCCCGCGGCGGTGACAATCGCGACGAACATGGCCGGCCGCGGAACCGACATCAAGCTCGGTGAAGGCGTGACGGTGTCGAACCCTTCGCAGATCAAGGATCCCGAGGGAAAGATCATCGCCGTGGTAGAGATCGGTGGTCTTCACATCATCGGATCGGAGCGCCACGAGTCGCGCCGCATCGACCGACAGCTGCGTGGACGTTCGGGACGTCAGGGCGACCCGGGCACGTCGCAATTCTTCCTCTCGCTGGAAGACGATCTGATGCGCCTCTTCGGGAGCGATCGCATCGCGAAGCTGATGGATCGCATGGGCGCGGAAGAGGGCGAGATGCTGACGCATCCGCTGATTACGCGCTCCATCGAGCAGGCACAGAAGAGGGTCGAGCTCCAGAACTTCCAGTCGCGCAAGCGCCTCCTCGAGTACGATGACGTAATGAACCAGCAGCGCGAGGTGATCTACTCGCTTCGGTCATTCGCGCTCGACGGCGGGGAAGAGCTGAAGGGTGAAGCCGAGAAGATGATCGAGAAGGGAATCGCGCGGCGAGTGGAGACAGCACTTGCCGATTTCGATTCCGAGGAGGAGTGGGACTTCAATCTCCTCCGTCAGGATCTGCTGATGCACTATCTGCTGACTGTGCCCTCGTTTGAGGAAGGCGCGGATCGCCCGACGTCAATCACCGAAGGGCAGGAGCACGGGGTCGAAGCAGCGAAGAAGGCATTCAATGAAAAGCTGACCGGGCTCGCTGAGTTCGGCGACCGTCTGTTGTCGCTCGTGATGCTGAACGTGCTGGACGAGAAGTGGAAGGATCACCTCTACGATCTCGATCAGCTTCGCAACGCGATCCATTACAGATCGTGGGGGCAGAAGGATCCGCTCATCGAGTACAAGCACGAGGCGTACACTATGTTCGTCGACTTGATGAACGATGTGTACCACACTTTCACGGAGCGGTTCTTACGCGCGCAGATCAGCTTCAACCCGCCGCCGGTTTTTGAGAGCGACGGAGAATCCAACGGAGGCGACGGCCAGGGTCCCGTTTCTTCGCACACGTCGCGTCCGACGCAGCGGTACAACGAGTTTGGTGTGCTCGAGGACATTCCCGAGGTGGAGACTGCGACGAACGGTGACGAGCCCGAAGTCGAGGATGTCGTCGACGTCGGGCCAGCGGAGCCGCCCACTCAAAAGCGTGCAGCGAGGCCAGAGCCGATAGTTACCGGTGCCGGACGTGTGCGATCGCTTAAACCGGTAGCGCAGGCGGGAGTTCCCGGAGTGTCCGGCGGTGGTGCATCCGCGGAATGGACGAATGTCGGCCGCAACGACCCGTGTCCGTGCGGCTCCGGGAAGAAGTTCAAGAAATGCCACGGAGCTAATGCATAGCGGACAAGAA
>JBDSVO010000136.1:0-3452 GCA_039927215.1 Gemmatimonadaceae bacterium | reverse complement strand
CACTCCCAATGGGAGATGAGAAGCTCGCCGGCATCGCAGCCGAAGACATCGGCAAATGCGCCCTCGGAATGTTCAAGCGGGGAACCGAGCTCGCTGGAAAGACAATCGGTCTCGCCGGCGAGCAGCTCACGGGCGACGAGATGGCCAAGAAGTACTCGAAACTTCTGGGTCGTCCGGTGCGCTACAACGCAGTGCCGTTCGACATCTTCCGTGGACTCGGCTTTCCCGCCGCACAGGAGCTCGGGAACATGTTCCAGTTCTACACTGAGTTCGCCGAGGACGTGGGGAAAAAGCGCGACGTCGCCTTTTCACGCGAGCTCAACCCGGAGCTTAAGGACTTCGACGAATGGCTCTCGCGTAACAGGGCAAAGATTTCGGTCTGAGTCGAACTGCCGGTTCGTTCTTTCACTCGATGCCGAGCGCTATTCGCTCTCGAGAGGCGAAGCTTACTGAGGCCACGCTTGTAGATCGAGCATCCACAAGTCGGTTGATTTTTTGTGGGAGACGCCTCAGTCACGGGGGCTGACTTCTTGCACTTTTGTCGAACGCACACCCACCAGCCCCTTAAGCCAGGTTATAAATGACTGATATTGCGATCGCCTCGACCGCCCTCAACCACGAGGCGGCCGGCAAAGACCTCGCAACCCAGATCCGCGAAAAACTCAACGGGCAGTCCCCGGACGCCCTGCTGGTCTTCGCTTCGCCCGACAACGATTACGAGACCCTCCTCAGGGCCCTCAGCGACGGCTGCAGCCCCAAAGCAATGATCGGCTGCTCATCCGCCGGCGAATTCACCACCCAAACCTCAGGCACCGGCCTCACCTCGGCGATCGGGATCCGCGCTCCTGACATGAAGTTCAACGCGTCACTCGCCCGCCGCCTTTCGAACGATCGCGCAGACGCGGCAGCGCAGCTGGTCCACGGATTCAAAGGGCTCACTTCGGCGGAATTCCGTTACCGCACTGCGATCGTTCTCGTAGACGCGCTTGCTGGCCACACTGAAGACCTCATCGAAGAGCTCACTGTTGCGACCGGCGGGATGTACCGGTTTGTCGGCGGAGGCGCTGGCGACAACGCCGACTTCAAGACAACTCATGTCTTCCTCGGCGGCGGTGCTCACTCCAACGCCGCGGTGGCACTCGAGATTCTTTCCAACAAACCCATCGGCATCGGCGCGCGACATGGCTGGTCGCCAGCAGGCAATCCGCTCCGGGTCACCGAAGCCGACGAGTCGCGCGTCGTCAGTCTCAACGTTTCACCGGCGGCAGAAGCTTTCGAAGCCCATGCTGCTACTACCGATCAGACGTTCGATCGGACAGATCCGATGCCGTTCTTCCTTCACAACGTCGTCGGAGTAAAATCGCTGGACGGACACAAACTCCGCGTTCCACTCGGCGTTTCCGCCGACGGTGGAGTAAGCTTTGCGGCCGAGGTTCCCGCGGGCGCAACGGCGCAGATCATGTCGACACAAGTGGAATCTGCCAGTGCCGCCGCAGGCGAAGCGGTGCGCGACGCGGTGCAGCAGGTTGAACAAAGCGGCAACACCCCGAGCGGTGCGATTTTCTTCGATTGTGTCGCGACCCGGTTGCGCCTGGGCGATGATTTTGCGGACGAGCTCGATACCGTTGCGAAAGAGCTAAAGTCGGCGCCGTTCGCGGGCTTCAACTCGTACGGTCAGATCGTGCGGGCTGAGGGCCAGTTCAGCGGCTTCCACAATTGCACGGCTGTGGTCTGCGTTTTTCCGGACTAGAGGCAGTGGTGTGACGGACGTTCGTGCGGACTCCTCCGTGAGACCTTCCCTGCTGCAATGCGCCGCGAGGCTGGCTGACGCTGAAACACGGATTGATTCCGCAAAGGAGCTTGCTTCCGAACTCGGTGCGGAAAGACTCGTCATTTTCACGCGCGACGCGGAGATTGGCGTTCTCCTTTCAGCGCCCGGATTCCCGCAGCAGTTTCCGGAAGGCAAGCGATGGCTTGCATTCCTCGAAGAGTGTGTAAAGCGTGGGCAGCACCGGGAGATTTTGCCATTCAGCGGACCCGACGATAGCTGCCCCGTAATCGGATACGCCGAAGGACCGGACATCGTTCTCGTTCTCGTAGGAGTAAATGACCCTGCCAGCGATGTCGACTGGCTTCGCTCTCTTCTCCCTCTTCTCGCGGCAATATTTCGCGGCGAGCAGACGGCCGCCGTCGCAATGGCACAGGCGAATCTCGCGCGACAGTCGGCGGCCAGGGCCGCCGCGCTGGCAATGACGCTCGACCACACGCGCGGCGACCTCGAGGACGCTCTGGCCGCAGCGCGGAAAGCGCAAGGTGACCTCCAGAATCTCTATCTCCAGCTTCAGAACCAGGCGGCAGAGCTGGAGATGACGAACGAGCAGCTGGTTCAGCAGGCAGAACAGCTCGAATCACAGGCGATGGAAATGGAAGTACAAACCGAAGAGCTGAACGCAACAAACACGGCGTTAATGGAGGCGCGATCGCTGGCTGAGACGGCCAACCGCGCGAAGTCGGAGTTTCTCGCGACGATGAGCCACGAGCTGCGAACCCCGCTCAACGCAATCGGGGGTCACGTGCAGCTGCTCACGATGGGCATACACGGGCCGGTAACCAACGACCAGATGGAAGCGCTGAACCGCGTCGAGCGAAACCAGCGTCATCTACTCGGCCTCATCAATGAGGTTCTCAATCTCTCCCGTATCGAAGCCGGCCGGGTGGATTACGACATCACCGATGTGGCACTCGCCGACGCGCTGGCGGATCTGACTCCGATGATCGAGCCGCAGCTGGCCGGGAAATCACTTGCCTACGAGGTGAAGGATGCCGGGCATCTGCCGTCAGTTCGTGCCGACCGTGAGAAGCTCCAGCAGATACTACTGAATCTCCTATCAAACTCGGTAAAGTTCACGGAACCCGGCGGACGAATTACAGTCGACGCAGCCGCGCCCGATAAGGTGAAGGGACGAGTGTTCCTGCGAGTGGAAGACACAGGGCAGGGAATCCCCGACGACAAGCTTCAGTTCATCTTCGATCCTTTCACGCAGGTTGACGCAACGCACAGCAGAGTGGGGCAAGGTACCGGGCTCGGTCTCGCGATCAGCCGCGACCTCGCGCGGGGGATGGGCGGGGACCTCCGCGCCAGAAGCGAGTTGGGTGTGGGGTCGGTGTTCACGCTGGAGATGCCCGAGGCGCAGCGCTGATCGGGAATCGAGGCAGCGGCTGAAGGAAAATCATGACGGCGGCAGGCGCCGGCCATAAGTTAGGGCCGCGTCAGAAGCAGGTCTTACTTGCGTCACTTCGAGCTGAATGACCGTTCTCGATAAGCTCCGCACAGCACTCAACGACCGCTATCGCATCGACCGCGAAGTGGGCGTCGGCGGCATGGCGACGGTTTACCTCGCTCACGACATCCGGCACGACCGCAACGTCGCCATAAAGGTCCTCCACCCCGA
>JBDSVO010000135.1:0-9999 GCA_039927215.1 Gemmatimonadaceae bacterium | reverse complement strand
GCCGAGCTCGGGGAGTGGAGCAGGGCCATGGACTGGATCGAGCGCGCTTACCAGCGCAGGCCCGGGCAACTTCGCAGAATGCTGACGGATCATCTTTACGATCATCATGGACTCGCCGTCGATCCACGCTATGCTCGTCTTCTTAGAGTCGCTGGCCTCGAGGAACTGCTCTAAGAGAAAGAAAGGGGCGATATTTCCAAATGCCCACGACGCTCGACACTCAGCCGCGCGACGCCCACGAGCCGGACATCCATTCGTTCGAGCACCACTGGCAGGATGAGGCCGACGCGGCATACCTCTACCGCATTCTGGCGGAGGCGGAGTCCGATGAAAAAAAGAAGAACATCTATTCGCGTCTCGCGGAAGTCGAAGATCGACACGTAGTCGTCTGGGGCGATTTGATGACCAGCCATGGTCATCCCCCCAAGACATTCGAGCCGAGCGGACGCGCAAAGCTTCTGGCGCGAATAGGAAGAGTGTTCGGGCCGGGGTTCCTTCTTCCGATGCTGCTTCAGGAAGAAGGGCGCGAGGTGAAAGCCTACCTCGAAATGCACCGCGCGACACCGCTCGGCGCGCCCGGTGGCGGCGAGGCTTTGACGCTCGCGAAGGAATCAGCCGAGCACGCGACCACTCTCGCGGGAATTGCCGGAAAGAGCGGTGAGCCGTGGCACCGCACGGAGTCCGGGGGTTTTCTGCGGAACGTCGTGTACGGCTTCAACGACGGTCTTACCGCGAATTTCGGATTGGTCGCCGGAGTCATCGGCGCTGCTACAACAGATCAGCATGCAGCGATTGTCGTTGCGGGCGTAGCCGGCGCGATTGCCGACGCTTTATCGATGGGATCGAGTGGATTCCTCGCCGCCAAGAGTGAGCGCGAGGTTTACGACTACGAGATCGCGATGGAGAAGGACGAGATCGCGCTCATGCCGGAGATCGAGCGCGACGAGCTAGCCTTGATTTATGAAGCGAAAGGGATGGACCGCGCGCAGGCAAACATGCTCGCGACGCAGATTATGGCGGATCCGGCGCGGATGCTTCAGGAGCAGGTGCAGGAAGAGCTCAAGATCGGGGAGCAGACGATCTCACCTCTTCGCGAGGGTTGGGTCACTGGCGTGGCGACTGCCTTCGGCGCAGCGATCCCGGTATTTCCGTTTTTTTTCACGAGCGGCAGGCCGGCAATCATCCTTTCGTTCGGCGTGTCGATGCTCTCGCATTTCCTGGTCGGCGCAGCACGATCGGTATTCACCGGCCGGAGCGTTTTCCGGTCGGGGCTCGACATGTTCGTCGTCGGTCTGGGCGTCGCGATTGTCGGCTACTACGTCGGTAATCTCGTCGGAGGATTCTTCTGAACGTCGCCATAGTCGGCGCTACGGGAATGATCGGTCAGGGCGTTCTGCGCGAATGCCTCCTCGATCCTGATATCGAAAGAGTTGTTACACTCGGACGCAGCAGCGTCGGAACCACGCATCCGAAGCTGAAAAACGTCCTTACGAAAGACCTGTTCGATCTCTCGAGCGTCGAACGGGATCTCACGGAAATCGACGCGTGTTTCTTCTGCCTCGGCGTTACGTCAGCTGGAATGTCCGAGCAGGCCTACAGTCGGATCACGCACGATCTCACTGTGTCGATAGGGGAGACGCTGCTGAGGTTGAATTCGCGGATGGGTTTTATCTTCGTCTCCGGCGCGAGCACCGACAGCACCGAGCGCGGCCGTGTGATGTGGGCGCGAGTGAAAGGAAAGGCCGAGAACGCGGTGCGGCGGATGCCGTTCAAGTGGACGTACATGTTCAGGCCGGCGTTCATTCAGCCGCTGCACGGAATAAAGTCGCGCACTGCCTTGTACCGAATTCCCTACACTCTGATGTCGCCGTTTACGCCGTTCATTCGGCGAGCGTTCCCGAATGTGGTGACGACAACCGAGGTACTCGGGCGCGCAATGATCAACGTTGCCAGGAATGGTTATCCGAAACCGATCCTCGAGACAGAGGATATCAATATTGCCGGCTCGTTAAGCGGGAGGCGCTAGTCCAAAAGGAAGCGAACACGAAGAACACGAAGAACACGAAGTAGCGTGGTCGCTTCCTCGTCAGTGGCGCCTTCCGCTTGGTCTCAGCCGACAAGATTCAGCAGTCGCCCCGGAACGAAGATGATCTTTCTCGGGACGGGCCCTGACAGAAACTTCGCGATCGACTCCTCAGCGAGTGCGGCCGCGACGGCCGCGTCCTGACCGATGTCGCGCGCAACATGCACCCGGCCCCGGGTCTTCCCATTGACCTGAATCACAAGCTCCAACCGCTCGTCCGCAACAAGAGCGGGATCGAATGCCGGCCATCTCGCATCGAAGATGCTTCCGCTATGGCCGAGCCTTTCCCACAGCTCCTCCGCGATGTGGGGCGCAAATGGGGCGACAAGCTGCACGACCGGCTCGACTTCCTCGCGCCTCGGTACGCGCTCCCCTCGGCGGAGGACATTCATGTACTCCATCATCGCCGCGATCGCGGTGTTGTAGCTCAGACGCGGTATGTCGTCGCCGACCTTCTTGATGGTCTGATGGAGCTTACGGGCGACTTCGGTTGAATCGGCCGCGGGCGTGGGCCCGTCATTCCGCTCCACTGCGGTCAGGACCGAAGCCCACAAGCGATCGAGGAACCGTCGCACGCCCGAAATGCTCGCATCGCGGAAGTCGCCACCTTCCTCGAACGGGCCGAGGAACATGAGATATCCACGGAATGCGTCAGCCCCCCAGGTCGCGATGTACTCGTCCGGAATGACAACGTTGCCGCGGCTCTTGGACATTTTCGCGCCGTTCCGGATGATGAGCCCATGAGCACGAAACTTCACGTAGGGCTCTTCGAAGTCGAGGTAATCCATGTCGTGGAGCACCATCGTCACGAAACGCGAGTAGAGCAGATGGAGCACGGCGTGCTCGTTTCCACCGATGTACGTGTCAACCGGCAGCCACTTCTTGGTTAGATTATTATCGAACGGCACATCGTCGAGCCCGACGCTCGGATAGCGCAGGAAATACCACGCGCTGTCGAGGAAAGTGTCCGACACGTCAGTCTCGCGCCTCCCCCGAGCCCCGCACTGCGGACAGGCCACGTGGTACCAGTCCTCGTGGCGCGCCAGGGGCGACACCCCCGAATCGTCGGGCTTGAAATCCTCGACATATGGTAGTACGACCGGCAGATCCTTCTCAGGCACCGGCACCGCACCGCAGACGTCGCAGTAGATGATCGGAATCGGCGGACCCCAGTAGCGCTGGCGGGAGATGCACCAGTCGTGCAGCCGAAAGTTCACCAGCGGCTTCGCAGCGCCTTTTTCGGCGAGCATCCCGACGATCGCGCGCTTCGCTTCTTCGACGCTGAGTCCGTCGAAACGTCCGGAATTCACGAGCTTGGCGTCGTCCCCTCCCGTGAATGGCGTCGAAAAATCCGCCGTCGGATCGTCCCCTTCCGCGCAAACAACGCGCACGATCGGAAGGCCGAACAGCATCGCAAACTCGAAGTCGCGGTCGTCATGCGCCGGCACCGCCATGATCGCTCCCGTGCCGTATTCCATCAGCACGTAGTCCGCAATCCAGACGGGGATCCTCTGCCCGGTTGCCGGATTGATCGCGTATGAGCCCGTGAAAACACCGGTCTTTTCGGTGCTCGTCTTTCTCGTTACGAGATCCTGCTTTCCCGTTCGCTCCAGGTAGGCGTCGATGACCGCCTGGTGGTCGGGAGTCGTCAGCTTCTCCACGAGCGGGTGCTCCGGCGCGAGCACCATGTACGTCGCGCCGAATATGGTGTCGGGACGCGTTGTGAAGACGCGAATCACCTCGTCTCCTTCTGACGTCGCCACAGGGAATGCGATCTCCGCGCCCTCCGACCGGCCGATCCAGTTCCGCTGGGCGGTCTTCGTGCTCTCCGACCAATCCAGATGGTCGAGATTCGCGAGAAGCCGCGGTGCATAGTCGCTGATCTTGAAGAACCATTGCGAGAGGGACCGCTGCTCCACAGGCGTCTCACACCGCTCACACCGGCCGCCAATCACCTGCTCGTTTGCCAGCACGGTCTTGCAGCTGGGGCACCAGTTCACGGCAGCCTGCTTCTTGTAGGCCAGTCCTTTCTTCAGCAGCTGGAGGAAGACCCACTGAGTCCACTTGTAGTAGTCGGGATCAGTTGTCGCGAGCGAGTGCGTCCAGTCGATCATCAGCCCCGCGCGCTTAACCTGCCGCTCGAAGTTGGCAATGTTCTGCGGGATCAGCGTGCTCGGATGTTTTCCGACGCTTAAGGCGTAATTCTCGGAATGGATGCCGAAGGCGTCGTAGCCGAACGGCTCGAAGACGTTGTGTCCCTGGAGCCTCTGGAATCGTCCATATATGTCGTTACCGACGAACGCGAAAAGGTTGCCCACATGGAGCCCTTCCGCCGAAGGGTACGGGAACATCATCAGGGCGTAATAAGGGTCCGCCGCGCCACGGATATCCGTGACGTTGGTGCCCTGATCACGCCATCGCTGCTGCCATTTGTCCTCGGTTTTCTGAGGATCGTACTCTTCGGGGCGTTCGCCGTTCACGCGTTGGTCCATTCGTACAAAGTAGCGTGGCCGTAAAGCAGTTTCACCCTCGAGACCAGCTTGGCTGATGCATCCACAGTTTCCGCTGACCGACAAGCATCGCCGATTCACTCCGACATGGGACGGCATTCCTCCCGTTGACGTGAAGCCACCGGGTTTTTTCGCGCCGGTCATGGGAATGCTTCAGAGTCGCGCAGCCATCGTTCTGGTGTTGTCGCTTGCCGTCCTCCACATCGGAATCGCATGGTTCCTCTACCGTCTATTCAATGTCCTTTCGCCGGAAGTGCGGCGGACGTTCCTCGCCTCGAGCGAAGTGCAGTCGACACTCATGCTCTCCGCGGTCTGGGTTCTGGGACTCCTGCTGCTTGCATGGCTTATCGCCCTGAGGCTCATCGAGCAGCAGGTCACCAAGCCGGTAGCCGAGCTCGCGCGGTTGTCCGAAGCGGTTGCTAGTGGCGAGCTATCCCTTCCGTTCACGCCGTCGCACGTGAACAACGAAGTCGGGAGGCTGAGCCGGGCAACTTCGGGAATGATCGTCGCCCTTCGGCGCCTCGCGGGCACGATGCGGTCGTCAGCAAGAGACACCACGACACTCTCCGCGCAGATCACGGCCGCATCAGAGAGCGTAGCGGAAGCAGCTCAGCAGACAGCAGCAACCTCGAGCGCGTTGAGTAAGGAATCGAGTCACATGGCGCGCACGATCCAGGAGATTGCAGAGGATGCGGCCAAGCTCGAGGCGATCTCCACGTCGCTGCGTGGCCGAGCTCAGGAGAATCTCCGACGTGAACGGCGGCTCCGAACGCTCGCGCAGGAGAACCGCGCGCGTCTCGACGACAGCTCGCGCGCGCTGGAGCTTCTCACAACCGATGCGAGTGCGAGCGCTGAATCAATTGAAGCGCTGGCAATTGCAGTCGACGAGATTCGCGCATTTCTCATGCTCGTGCAGAAATCTCCCGTCAGTCGAAGCTTCTCGCTTTCGTCGGCCGCGCGGCGGGTGGCTCAGCTCGTCGGAACGTTCAAGCTTGGCGACACACCCGCGCGGGGGATGCCGGCCGTTCAGAGTCCTTGAACATGTACGCAGAGTCAACGAGCCGCGCTCCCGAAGCATCGGCCACTGCGAACCGGGATCCCGAGTACGCCGACGCACCTCCAAAACGTCCATCCTTTGCGAGTGCGTAAAAGTCGAGATCGAATCGCGGGCGCCCGCGGTCGTCCAACAGGCGCCTTTCGGTCATTGCGACTACGCGCTCGATAGTCTTGAGACAAGCTGCCTCCGGCGACATCCCCTGCCGCATCATCTCGACGATGAGAAATGCGCCACAAACTTTGATATTCGCTTCGCCGCGCCCGGTTGACCCTGCCGCTCCGACAATGTTGTCGCAGTACTGACCGGCCCCGATGATGGCCGAGTCGCCGACTCGACCGGGAATCTTCCATGAACGGCCGCTCGTGGTCACAACGGACGAAATATCACCGGCCGCATTGACCGCGTTCATGTTGATCGTGCCCGTGGTGAACTTGATCTGAACCGGATCGGTGTGATCGAGCCAGTTGTCACCGTCGTTGAGGCATGCTTTCCACCTGAGCCAGTCCTGCCGGCTCTTTTCCGTGAGCAGGTTCTGCTCCTTGAATCCCATAGACAGCGCGAATTTTTTCGCGCCGGCGCCGACGAGCATGATGTGATCGGTGTAATCCATCACCGCTTTCGCAACGAGTGACGCTGTCGCGATGTCCTCCAGAGCGGCAACGGCTCCGGCGCGCTTTGTCGGCCCGTGCATGCAGCACGCGTCGAGCTGAACAACGCCGTCTTCGTTCGGGAGACCGCCGAGTCCAACGGATTGATCGTCGGGGTCGAGCTCCTGGATGTTCACGCCGGCGATTATCGCGTCGAGGGTGTCCGCATTACTCCGCGTAATCATATCGTAGGCTTTCGCGACACCCCGCATTCCATTTGCTGACGCGATCACGACCGGACGGCCCGCGGACGCGGCCCAGGGCGGAGCATGTCGCTCGACGACCGAGATAAACGTCGAGGCCGAGAGCGGCTTGGAGAGCGTGACGCTGGCGGCTGCTGCCGCGCCTGCACCGAGGAATTCGCGACGGGTGATTGTCATTTTTTTTCTGATGCCGGGAAGGGTGTATCGGCTTCGCATAACGTAAATTGCGAGTGTAGCTTCACGCCATCAATGACCGATCACATCCGCGACGAACACAGCTCGGATTCGGCCCGCATATCCGACCCCGCGCACTACCACACCGCCACTCGACTGGAACACGACTTCCTCGGCGACCGCGAGGTGCCGAGCTCGGCGTTATACGGAGTGCAGACATTGCGGGCGATGGAGAACTCTGCGATCAGCGGAGTGGAGCTGTGTGATTTCCCTACGCTCATCGCCGCCATCGCGGCGGTAAAGGAGGCCGCTGCGGAAGCCAATCGCGAGCTGGGCCTGCTCGCCGACGAGATTGCCGACGCGATAATCCGGGCCTGCCGCGAGATCACGAACGGACGGCACCACGAGCATTTCCGCGTCGACATGATTCAAGGCGGTGCCGGCACCTCGACGAACATGAATGCGAATGAGGTGAACGGCAATCGCGCCGGAGGTCGTAAACCAGGTTTGCTTCGATATCATCGGCGGCGATATCACGGTGCATGACGCATCCGCAGCAAGGCTCTGGTACCCTCCCGGTATAGTTGGGCAGGCGTTAGCTTGTAGCTGTTTTTCCACCCTGAGCTCACTGCGACGCCGAGCTGCGTCGACTGCTCCGACACGAAGGCTAAAGGACCAGGAATGAGAGGCAATTCCCGCCTGCAGCGACTGGCAACGTTTGGCATGATGGCCGTGCTTGCGCTGACACTCGCTGCGTGCGAGCAGTCGCATCCGAATACGACGTTCACTCCACATTCGGAATACGGGCGGGCAATCGATTTTCTCTGGGACCGCCTGCTTTTGTTGGGAACGATTGTTTTCGTGCTCGTCGAAGCTGGTCTGATCTACATCATGATCCGGTACCGGAAACGCGACGGCGACACGCGGCCCCCGCAGACTCACGGGAACGTTGTCATCGAGATCATCTGGACGCTCATTCCCGCGTTCATCCTGCTGTTCATCGCGGTCCCGACGGTAAGGACCGTCTTCAAGACGCAGGCGAAAGCAGTTGCCGGAGCTCTCGAGATTGAAGTCATCGGACATCAATGGTGGTGGGAGTTCCGGTATCCCGAATACGGCATCACGACTGCCAACGAGATTTATCTACCGAAGGGACGCACGGTGAACTTCAAGCTCACCTCGAACGACGTGATTCACTCGTTCTGGATTCCACAGCTTGGAGGCAAGCGCGACGCAATTACCAACCGTACGAATTACATCTGGCTCACTCCGGACTCGACAATGGAGACCGCTGAGTGGAACGGATTCTGTACCGAGTACTGCGGGACGTCGCACGCGAAGATGAGGTTCCGCGCGTTCACTGTGAGCCCCGATCAGTTTGCGAGCTGGGTTGCGGCTCAACGCGCGCCGGCTGCATTTGGCGCGGTGGCGATGGGTCCGCCGCATGTTGGCTCGCCAACTCCCGTTGCTCAGGGAGGACCCGTTATCAGGCCTGGTGCGCTCGCGCCCACGCCACCGGCTCTACTCGCTGACTCCGCGGTCGCTGCTCCGGCCGCTACCGTCTCGGAGGCGAGTTATACGTTCCCGAGAAACCAGCCTGCGTTCGAGTACGCGAAGCCCCACACGCCGATTCCAGCGGGCCTGACTTTCACGCGCGGCCTGACCGGCAATGCACATCGAGGTCAGCAGATTTTTTCATCCAACGCGTGCATCGGATGTCACGCGATTGCCGGAAATCCCGCGGCGATGGGCAACATCGGACCGAACCTGACGCATTTCGGATCGCGTGCGACAATCGGTGCGGGAAGCTTTCCAAATACGCCGGCGTACCTTGCGCTCTGGATCAAGAACGCGCGGCACATGAAGCCCGGAATCCTGATGCCGACGCTCGGGATGAACGAATACGATCCAGTTCTCAAGGCGCGCGTAACCAAGGCACAGGGCGGACTCGACGATCAGCAGATTGCTGACATCGTTGCTTACCTCTGGGCGTTGAAGTAGAGGATTATCGGATGGCATCGACTGCAATTCCCACCCAGGCTCCCCCGATCGCCGCGGATCCTTATCAGGAAAAAGGCGGAGTGTGGAGCTGGCTCACGACGGTGGATCACAAGCGGATAGGGCTGCTCTATCTCTATACCGCTCTCGCCTTCTTCCTGATTGGCGGCCTCGAGGCCGAGCTGCTGCGCATTCAGCTCCAGGGACCCAATCGGCAGTTCGTGTCGGCGGAGATGTACAACCAGCTGTTCACGATGCACGGCACGACGATGATCTTCCTCGCGATCATGCCGTTGTCGGCGGCGTTCTTCAATTTCCTCATTCCGCTTCAAATCGGCGCCCGCGATGTCGCTTTCCCGCGCCTCAACGCATTCAGCTACTGGGTCTACCTGTTCGGCGGAATCTTCATCACGGTTCCGATTCTCTTCCAGGTCGCGCCGGATGGCGGGTGGTTCGGATACGCACCGCTCACGACAAAGAACTTCTCCCCGGGAATCAACATCGACTTCTGGGTGATCGGCCTTCAGATACTTGGCATCTCTTCGCTCGCGGCCGCGTTCAACTTCATCACGACGATAATAAATCTCCGCGCGCCCGGCATGACTCTGATGCGCATGCCGATGTTCACGTGGATGTCGTTCGTCGTGATGTTCCTGCTTATCCTCGCGTTCCCGGTCATCACGATCGCGCTCGTGTTTCTGCTGTTCGACCGGTTCTTCGGGACGAATTTCTATCAGATCACCGCCGGCGCTGATCCACTGCTGTGGCAGCACCTGTTCTGGATCTTCGGTCACCCCGAGGTCTACATCCTGATTCTGCCGGCGTTCGGGTTGGTGTCGGAAGTTCTCCCGGCGTACTCCGGCAAGCCGCTGTTCGGCTATCCCGTGATGGTGTATTCCGGAATCCTCATCGGCGTGCTCGGCTTCGGTGTGTGGGCGCATCACATGTTCGCGGTGGGAATGGGACCGATCGCGGACAGTGTTTTCGCGCTCTCGACCCTGCTCATCGGTATTCCCACGGGAGTGAAGATTTTCAACTGGATGGCGACGCTGGCCCAGGGGTCAATCCGCTTCACAACCGCGATGAATTTCGGGATCGGCCTGGTCGCGCTGTTTACGATCGGCGGAATCTCCGGCGTGATGCATGCCTCGCCGCCCGCTGATCTTCAACAAACCGACACCTATTTCATCGTCGCGCACTTTCACTACGTGCTGTTCGGCGGCTCCATCATGGGGATCTTCGCCGGCATCTATCATTATTTCCCGAAAATCACCGGCCGCCTGATGAACGAGCGACTCGGCCAATGGCATTTCTGGCTCAACTTCAT
>JBDSVO010000134.1:0-2732 GCA_039927215.1 Gemmatimonadaceae bacterium | reverse complement strand
GCGATCGAGACGCTGATACATGAGATGGTGCATCAGTGGCAGGATGAGAACCGACTCCCCGTCGATCACGGTCGGCAGTTCCGTGCGAAAGCGCGCCTGGTCGGGATAAGTCCCAGGGCTCGGCGCGACGTCGCTTAACCGACCCGTACCCGTTGGCCGTTACCCATTGGCCGCACCCGCTACCCGCTTCGCGCTCCCCGTTTTCCGCTATCCCCTCACGGGTTCCTTATCTTTCCCCGATGCCCAAAGCTGATCTCTACAACATCGATTCCGCGTTCTCCGAGGAGGAGCGCGCGGTTCGGGACAGTATTCACCGTTTCGTCGATGAACGGGTGCTTCCCGTCATCGGAAAGTGCTACGTCGAAGGGCGGTTTCCGAAGGAGATCGTGCCGCAGATGGCCGAGCTCGGCGTTTTCGGCGCGAACCTCCCCGAAGAGTATGGATGCGCCGGGCTCAACAACGTCTCGTACGGCCTCATCATGCAGGAGCTCGAGCGTGGCGACTCGGGCGTGCGATCGTTTGCGTCCGTGCAGGGCTCGCTCGTCATGTATCCGATCTACGCGTTCGGCAGCGAGGAACAGAAGCGCGAGTATCTGCCGAAGATGGCAAGCGGTGAGATCATTGGCTGCTTCGGGTTGACCGAGGCTGACTACGGCTCGAATCCGTCGGGGATGATCACGCGGGCCCGTCAGGAAAGCGACGGAAGCTGGGTCCTGAACGGCGGGAAAATGTGGATCACCAACGGATCCACCGCCCAGGTTGCCATCGTCTGGGCAAAGACGGGCGACTCGAAGGAGGATAGCTCGATCCGTGGATTCATTGTCCCGACAGACACTCCGGGCTTCTCGTCAAAGGACCAGAAGGGAAAGCTGTCACTCCGCGCATCGGACACGAGCGAGCTTGTTTTTCAGGATGTGCGGCTTCCCGCCAACGCGTTGCTGCCGAAGTCAGGTGGTTTGAAGAGTCCTTTGATGTGCCTGACCCAGGCGCGGTACGGAATTGCGTGGGGTGCCGTCGGCGCCGCGATGGCGTGCTATGAGGAAGCGCTGGCCTACGGAACGAATCGCGTGATGTTTGGCCGGCCAATAGCAGGATTCCAGCTTCAGCAGCAGCGACTGGCAGACATGGTGACCGAGATCGTAAAAGCCCAGCTTCTCGCTCTGCATGTCGGTCGCCTCAAGGATGCGGGGACGTTCACGCCGCAACAGGTGTCACTCGCCAAGCGCAACAACGTGAACATCGCCACGGACATTGCTCGCGAGGCGCGGCGATTACTCGGAGCGAACGGAATCCTCGCCGAGTATGCGTCAATGCGTCACATGGAGAATCTGGAAAGCGTCTACACCTACGAGGGGACGCACGACATCCACACGCTGATCATCGGTCAGGCTGTAACGGGGCTGTCGGCGTTCGAGTAGGTGATTTCGCGGTCACTCGGCTGGCCGGCTGGCACTTACCGAGTACTACAGTTTTCGGCTGTCGTAGGCCCAGTGCAGCAGTGCTTGCCTCTGGCGTGGTCGACATTCGAGGTCGCCCCGCATGCACCCGCTTCTGACCTGTGCCACATGCCGCTCCATCTGGCGCCACCTTCGTATCTGACGCTCGTCATCGAGTGAACGGCGGCCCAGATAATAGCGACAATACCACTGGAACCAACCGCGCGGATCTTCGTGGTAGATCCATCCCTTACGCCGCCATGCGGCCAGAGACTGTGAGGCATTCACCCCGTAGAAGTTCAGCTTGGGGTTTCGACCTTCGGGCGAGAGTTTGGCGTGACGGAACCACGCCGAGGGAAATTCGGCGCGGCAGTCAGTCATGTATTTGCCGCCGAAAATGCCGAGGGCAAGCAGTTCGGCTGGCGACAGCTGCGGGGAAAATCCAGGGTCGAAATTGCGACCGATGGGCTCAATGAGCCAATAGCTGTAGTCGCGCTGCATGCGGTCGTTGACGGTGATGAGCCGACGTCTCATGTGACGTACGTGTGGCAATTTTCTCACCATTCAGGCCGCATCGCCGGTAGCGGGCCTGCGTGAGAAGAACCGACCAGCGCTGACGCTTCGCTGACGGCCCCGAAATAGGTTTCTCGCGTCGAGGCGAGCGGCCCTCGGAGCGGAGCGAAGAGGGCAGTCGGGCACGGGGTCCGGGGTTATCGGACCCCGCTTTGCGTTTTAAGACCCTCTGGCCCGCTTCTGGTATCTTTGTGTGAAATATTTCACATGAGGATTCCGGTTGAAGATTGCCGTATGCATCAAGCGTGTTCCGGACATGGACGTTCGATTCAAGATCGCCGCGGACGGCGCCTCGCTCGACGACGCCGGGCTCAAGTACGACATCAATGATTTCGACGCGTGGGCGGTCGAAGCCGCCCTTCAGCTTAGAGAAAAAACGGGACAGGGTGAGGTTGTCGTTCTCTCGCTCGGACCCGATGCCGCCGCCGAGACTATTCGCAAAGCGCTCAGCATGGGGGCGGATCGCGGGGTTCACCTCAAGGCCGATCGCATTCCTTTCGATGGATTTGCCATCGCCTCCGCGCTCGCAGCCGAGCTCAAGGACGGCGGCTACGATCTGATCTTTTTTGGGAAGATGTCTCCCGATTCATCGAATGGAATCGTCGGACCAATCGTCGCGGAGCTGCTGGGACTCCCGTGCGTGACTGCGATCTCGAGGCTGGACATCGCCGACGGGAAGGGAACGGCGAAGCGCGAGCTCGAGGGAGCGCAGGAAATCGTTGA
>JBDSVO010000133.1:0-4652 GCA_039927215.1 Gemmatimonadaceae bacterium | reverse complement strand
GCGAAAATGAAGGAGCAGCGCATAAACGCCGGCGGCGACAAACGCGGCGAGCGCGATGCGCGTGAGGAGCCTTCCGTGCCAGCGCATTCCGACTATCCCGAGGATCAGGCCAAGGATGCCGAACGAGACGAGATTCGCAAACGGAAGCATCCACAGGAGGTCGATCCCGAAATCGTGATCGGAGGGCTGATGCAGCCCGTAAGCGATGATGCATCTAACCGCGAACTCGGCGAGCCCCGTGAGCAATCCGAACAGCATCCCCAGCCGAGCGAAGTCGCCGGGAGCTTGCCACGCGTGACCCGGCGGGACGCTCAGCGGCGCACTCGCCGCGTTTGCATTAGGTTCGACTTCGACCAGGCCATTTACAGCTTCTCGCTTCAAAAACCGCAACTCCGCGTGTAACGGGACACTCTGCCTCGAGCTCAGGTGCTAAAGCATAACATGGGTGCGTTCGGGGGTGTGGCCCGGAGCGCCGTTTGGATCGCGCTCGGACTAATTGGCCAGGCGGCGGCCCTGCAGCTCATTGAAGCGGGGCCGACGGTCAGATATCAGCATTACGCGCCGCCGGATATGCTGGTGGCGCCTGATCGCGCAGGCTTTTCGGCGATTGTCATTGCTCAAGCAATCATCTGCGGCATCGCCGTCTCGAGGCAATGGCCATCGATGCGAACCTGGCTTCGATCGCGATTCTCCGGGTGGAAGCTGTTGTGCTTCGCGATGGTTTTCATTCTCGCGAGCGCTGCATTGTCACGGTCGCCTTCAGCGTACGTCCTCGAGCTCATGCTGGCGACTGTGGTTCAATTGACCGCGCTTATCACCGTAATTATGGCGGTGCTCTCGCTGCCTGTTCCGGCGATTCAGAGGGTCTGGCGTGCCGCCGCGGATTTGCTCGGTCCCGAGCTCCAAGCATCAGGTCCGACGCCGGGAAGTCCAGACCGGTTCGCGCTGTTCCCTGCGATCGCCGTCAGTATTGTCGCGGCGATTCTCAGCATCATCTCATACGAGCGCCACCCGCATATTCCTGACGAAGTCGCTTACCTGCTCAACGCGAAATACTTCGCGGCGGGTATGCTCTACATGCCGGCTCCGCCAGTGCCCGATGCGTTCGATGTCGATCTCATGCAGCTAACGCCAACGCGTTGGTTCTCGTCCATGCCGCCAGGCTGGCCGGCAATCCTCGCCGCTGGTGCACGGGTCAATCTTGCGTGGCTGATCAATCCCGTTCTCGCGGGCATCAACGTGATTCTGGCGTATGCATTTCTGCGCGAGATCTACGCGCGACGCACCGCGCGTCTCGCTTTGCTGCTGCTGTGCGTATCGCCCTGGTACGTGTTCATGGGAATGAACTTCATGACGCACACTTTCAGCCTTACTTCGGCGTTGCTTGGAGCAATCGGCGTTGCCAGGCTGATACGAACAGGACGACTTCGCTGGGCCTCGCTCGCTGGTGGTGCGATAGGAGTCCTGAGTCTCACGCGACCGCTCGAAAGCCTCATGATGGCGATCATGCTCGCGCTCTGGAGCCTGGCGAGCCGGCGCGGGCGACATCGAATCCTTGGAACCGTGTGCATTGCAGCAGGAAGTATTGTGATCGGCACGCTGAATCTGCCCTACAACAAGGCGCTGACCGGACGGATAACGGAGCTTCCGCTCACAGCCTACGTCTCGAGTCACTACGCGGCAGGATCGAACAGTCTCGGGTTTGGACCCCAGCGCGGCTGGGGCTGGACAGGTCTCGACCCATTTCCCGGGCATGACCTGAAGGATGCCGTGATCAACGCGGCTCTCAATCTCTCCGCGGTAAATGTCGAGTTGTTTGGCTGGGCGTGCGGGTCGCTCGTGTTTATCCTGTTTTTTCTGTTTTCTGGGAAGCTCAAGCGGAGCGACTACAAGATGCTTGCGGCGATAATCGGAATCGTCGGCTTTCTCAGTCTTTACTGGTTTAGCGGCGGACCGGATTTCGGCGCGCGTTACTGGTTTCTCATGATCGTCCCGCTCGCCGCGTTGACGGCCCGCGGGATAGAGCTCGCAGGCTCTTCCGGCACGCGCGATTCTGTCGGCTTCCCTGCCGGTGCGGCACGATCACTGGCGGCGGCGGTGATTCTCAGCGCAATGAGTCTCGTGACATTCATGCCGTGGCGCGGGATCGATAAATACTACCATTACCGTGGCATGCGGCCGGATGTGAGAAACCTCGCGACGAAATTGTCATTCGGCAGAAGCCTGGTACTCATAGAGGGAAAGCGGCATCCTGATTTCGCCTCGGCGGCCGCATATGAAACGCCGGGCCTTGCTGGAGATGCTCCGGTCTACGCATGGGCGCGCAGTCCGCAGATCGCGACTGAAGCGACATCTGCCTTTCCGGATCGCCCGGTGTGGGTACTCCAGGGACCGTCGATTACGGGCGCGGGCTACCGGGTCATTCGGCGCCCTGACGCACCCCGCGCTTCAGTGGAGTTGAATCGATAGTGGAGCACAACGCGATTATCTCCGCGTAGCCGTCGACTTCCCTTTGTTTCGCAATCGCAGCTCCGCCCGCAGTCGAGCAATCGTCTGCTGCTGAGCAGTGTCGCCCGAAAGATCGTGTACCTCCGCTGGATCCGCGACGACATCGTAGAGCTCGATTGGCCCGTTATCCGGCTCGATGTAATGCCACTGGCCCGTCACCAATGCGGACAACGAGGTGCGCGACGTTGCCCACGTTCCGGGTACCAGCGAACGCCTGCCAACCTGAGTCACCACTTCCGATTCTTTCGCCGCTCGGATTGACGAGGTGTCGAAGAGCGAGACACCAGGAAATTGTCGCGGCGGCAGACCCGTGATGTATGCAATTGTTGCCGGGATTTGATCGACGCCCACCGCATCTGTCCTGTGACCACCCGCTTCGCGGGAACCCGGAAGCTTGACGATTAAGGGTGCATCAGTCTGATCGCGATACAGGCTGTGGCCGTGGAACATCATGCCATGTTCTCCCCAGCTCTCGCCGTGATCGGAAGTCACGATCACGAGTGTCCTGTCGAGCACGCCGCGGTTTTTCAGCGAATCGAGAAGCGCGCCTATCTGCGAGTCAAGATACCGAATCGATTCGTCGTAGAGATCGACCATCAAACGAATCGAATCCGGGGGCGGCACGTGAATCTCGTCTGTGATCGCACCAATCTCGATTTTGCTGGCTCGCCGCGCCGTCGCCGGCACCCCCGAATACTCTCCCGCGAACGGAGCCGGTGGAAGCAACGGACCGTGGACGTCGAAGTAATTCACAAAAACAAAGAAGGGCCTGTCGCCGGCGCGGCCGAGCCACGCGAGGACGTCGCGATTCATCTCTCGGGCGTGCTTGCGCCCGGGCACGTCAACAAACCCGAATCGGGGAAAAAACCCATAAGCCAGACGGCGTCCAAGCGCTGTTCGCGCCACCGCATCGCCGGCATTGCCGTAAAAATCCTCGTAGTGGATGAAGCCGCGATTCAATCGGGTCTGCCTACCCGTCCAGAACGTATTCGCAACGAATCCTGCGGTGGCGTAGCCGCGTGCTTGCAGAACTTCTGCTACTGTCGGGAACGTCCCGTCGAGATACGGTCGCCGCATCATACCTGCGCGATGCTCGAACGGCAGGCGTCCGGTGAACAGCGTTGCATGCGTCGGAAGGGTCCACGAGGAATTGGCGACGCCCTTATCGAATACGATTGCGGAACGACCGAGGCTGTCCAGCCTCGGCGAAGTGCGTCTGTGATATCCGTAAAGGGAAAGATGGTCGGCACGCTGCGCATCCATCACGAGCAGCAGCACGTTGGGCGCATTTGCTGGCACGTCCCGAAGACGCTTCATCCTCAGAACCTCCATCGCCGCGCTTCCGCCAATTGTCACGATCGCCGCGACGAGGACTGCCACAGACAGTATCGGCACCGAGCGAAAAAGAATGCGCGAGATCTGCTCGCGCCGCCGCCCGTACTGGCGAGCGCCCTCGGTTGCTATCCCGAGCGCGAGAATGGCCGCGGCGATGTCCGAAACGATTTGCCCCTGGAGGCTCGTGGCCAGGAAAGCACCGAGCAGCAGCAGGACGAAGACGAGAACACGCTCCAGGGAAACTCGAGAGGTGACGGCTGCGAAAGCAGCGACGATGAGGCCGAGCCCCGTAAACGCCGCCCCGTAAAACATCGGTGCCACCCACAGAATTTGCGGCGAATTACCTGTTCGCCACGAAAGCGCGCCGGGTATCTGGGAAAACAGCATGACCTCGCCGGCCTCGATAAAGCCGTAGAAGAGGCCGAGGGCTAGAGCGAGAAGCAGAAGCCGCTGCGTCTCCTTGCTCAACTATTTGCTGTAGACGGTCATCACCCCTGCCGCGGGAGCCGTGAACGTGAGCGTGCCAGTTGATCCAGCGATCTGGTCTCCGAGCTCTGCCGACGTCTCACTGCTCGTGGTCGCGCTCACTCCGTAGTTGCCCGGCCTGAGTCCCCTCACTTCGACCGACCCGAATCGATCGGCGTGTACCACAACGACCAGACCGTGATTGGGGTTCTCGAACGCCACGGCGCGGACTGAAGACGTTGTGCTCTGCGCTCCAACTCTCTGCGCGCCCATTCGGACGTAATGGAAGTACTGGCGGAGGTATCGCGTGCGGTCGCCTGTCACGATACGGCCGTCCACAATCC
>JBDSVO010000132.1:0-6821 GCA_039927215.1 Gemmatimonadaceae bacterium | reverse complement strand
CCTCCTCCCGCTCCCACTTCGCCGCACGCGGAAACTTCGGCAGATGCTCCTCGGCCACTTCCAATCCACGTTTCACCGCTGAGAGAATCGCCGCGCCGCCGCGCTCCAGAATTCCGCGCGGCATTCCTCTCAAGCCCGAGAGCTGCTTCGCATCGCGCGGCGCAGTGCGCGCAATGTCGAGCAGCACTTCGTTCCCCATCACCCTGAACGCCGCGCGGTCGAGCTCACGCGCAACACTGTCGCGCCAGGGCACCAGCTCGCGCAGCAGCGCAAGCTCGCGCCGCGTGAGATCGCGCGCTCCCTTGATCTTGTAGAAATTCTGCGCGTCGTCTTCCGGCTCCCACTTCGTTCCCTCGAGACGCTCGAATTCCTCCCTCGCCCAATCCAGCCGGCCGAGCTTCTCCAGGCGGGAGCGAAGCTCGTCGCGCAGGTCGAGCAGGTGCTGAGTGTCCTGGGCGGCGTAGTCGAGCATTCCCTGAGTAAGGGGGCGTAGCGACCAGTCCGCGCGCTGGTGCTTCTTGTCGAGCTTGACGCCGAAAAAATCCTCGAGCAGCGCCGCCAGGCCGAACGACTTGATGCCCAGGAGCTGGGCGGCAATCCGGGTGTCGAAGATGTTCCTTGCGTGCCAGCCGTAGTCCTGGTGCAGAAGTCGCAGGTCGTAATCGGCGTCGTGAAAAACAACCTCCACGGCCGGATCCTCGAGTATCTCGCCCAGCCGGGCGGGGGCGCCGATGGGAATCGGGTCGATCACGGCGCTCCGTTCGCGCGTTGTGATCTGGAGGAGGTAGATTCGGTCGATGAACCGGTGGAAGCTCGCTCCTTCGGTGTCGAGCGCAATCTCGCGTACTCCGGAAATGTCGTCGAGAAAGAGCTCGACTTGTTGCGGAGTATCGAGATAAAGGAGTGATTCGGTGTCCGTCGCCTTCATCCAGCCAATCTAGCAGATACCATAATAGGCGTGCAGAAGGACGAATAGCGTGCAGACCGAAGACATCGTCACAGGGACGCACTCGCTTGGCGACGACCTCCCGCTCTACCGGCGCTTCCCCGCCCTTCGAGCGCTGCCTCGCGTTTCGCTATGCACGCCACCCTCGCCTGTGCACGAGATCGAGGGAATTCCCGACGCCACTCAGCTCTGGGTCAAGCGCGACGACTTCAACGCACCCATCCTCGGCGGCAACAAAGTGCGCGGACTCGAGTTTCTCCTCGGCGGAGTGCGACCCGGAGACACTGTCCTGACACTCGGCGGCGCCGGGTCGACACACGTTCTCGCAACAGCGATTCACGCACGACGAATTGGCGCGGAAACCGTGGCGATGCGATGGCGTCACGACATGAACACCGTCGCCGATTCAATCTCCGACAAGCTCGCGCGTGAGCTGAAGGAAACGAGAATCGGTGCAACTCCAATCGGCGCGATTGTGCGGTGCGGTTATCTGCGTCTCACGCGCAACGTGCACTTTATTCCGATTGGCGGCACTTCACCGCTTGGCGCGCTCGGTCATGTGAATGCGGGTCTCGAGCTCGCGGAGCAGCTCAAGCGCGGCGACCTGCCGACTCCGACGAACATCGTTCTTCCCGTCGGCAGCGGCGGCACGATGGCGGGCATCGCGGTGGGCCTCGCGATCGCGGGATTCGATATTCCCGTCATCGGTGCGCGCGTTGGTCCGAGGATGTACGTCAATCTTCCGAAGGTGCGGCGCACCGCGCGCGATGTTGCACGTCTCATCTCTGGAATCAGCGGAGAGACTGTGCCGATGCCCGCGAACCTGCGCATCACTCACAAGGTTTACGGGGGCGCGTACGGCCGTCCCCTCGCAGCCGGCAGTGCGGCGGGGGATATGCTCGAGCGCGTTTCCGGAATTCAGCTCGATGCCACGTACAGTGCGAAGGCGTTCGTTGCTGCGCTCGATCTTGCAAGGATGAAAAAAGGGCCGACGCTGTTCTGGCTGACTTTTGATTCCCGATGTCTGACAAGTTGAGCTTATGGCTGACGAGTTTACGATCCACATCTATCCCAGCGACTGCGACACAGCAGGGCATGTCAATCACGCCTACATGCTGGGCCTTCTCGAGCGTGCGCGCTGGGCGGCGCTCGAGCGGAACATGCCGTTCGACGAATATCTCACTCGCGCGCTGACGGCCGTTGTGAGGCACGTCGATGCGTCGTACAGCAAGTCGGCGCGATCGGGAGATGATTTCAAGGTCAGAACCGGTCTCGTCTCGATCGGGAACACCAGCTTCACCGTGAAGCAGACGGCGAAAAACCAACGCGATGAGATGATCTGCGAAGCGAACATTGTGTATGTAACGCTCGGTCCCGATGGGAGACCGGTGCCTGTTCCGGAGCACTGGCGCACGATCTTCCTGCCCTGGGACTGATGGCGAACCTCGAGCGATCAGTCGAGGAGATAAGCGACCTCGAGACTACGCTTCCCGCGCGTCTCGGGGGATGGCTCTTTCGGAATCGCGGCTGGCTGCCGCTCTTGTTTCTCGCGGTGCCGCTTCTCGCGCCGGGGGCTCCATCGCCGAATCGGTGGCTAATCGGCGGGATTCTCGTCATTGCGGGCGAAGCCTTTCGAATAGCCGGCGTCGCCGCGGCCGGAACCACAACGCGCCGCCGATCGCGAAATGTTCAGCGACTGGTCACGCACGGGCCATTCGCGTGGAGCCGCAATCCGCTCTACAACGGGAACTTTCTCGTCTGGATGGGATTCGTCGTTCTCTCGGGAGTCATTTGGTTCCTCCCATTCGCGATGCTGCTCTTCGCGGCGGAGTACAGTCTGATCGTGCGCTACGAGGAGGGTGTGCTGGAGACGACATTCGGCAGGGCGTACCAGGAGTACAAGCAGTGTACGCCGAGGTGGGTGCCGAGCCGCCCGGAGGAGCCGGTGCCGGGGCAGATGAACTGGCGAGAGGCTTTCCGAAGTGAGCTCAGCACTTTCCTGGCCTATCTAGTTTTGATCCTTGCCTTCGTGGTCAAGGATCGATTCTTCAGCTAAGGCATTGCGGATCCAGCATGTTGCGGATCCGCAGCTTATCGGTTAGGCCGCCCTGGCGGATTCTCGCTCTTGAATACGTCCCGATTGATCTGAACGAACTGCTTCATGTTCGCGGGCACGTCCTCTTCCGGGAAGATCGCAGTCACCGGACACTCGGGCTCGCACGCTCCGCAGTCGATGCACTCGTCGGGGTGGATGTACAGCTGGTCCGGCCCCTCGTAGATGCAATCGACGGGGCAGACATCCACACACGCTCTGTCCTTTGTATTGGCGCAGGCTTCGGTAATTATATAAGGCATTTGGTCTCAGTGTCGATCTTCGGGCGAGTAATGCGAAAAATAGACCCGTCCGAATGAACGGGAAGGGCTTCAGCCCAACGTGATGAATCCTATCCAGATGCCGATCACAATGATGACGAGCACCGTCGCGAATGTGAGCGCGACTCTTCGCCGGGTCCGGCGAACGGCGGCCCAGACCTCCTCGTCCAGATAGAGAATTCCGGGCTGGGGCTCTCGGATCACGGCGCGCCGCTGGAGCCGCCTGACGGGCCAACTATCCTCGAGCCCGAGATCGGCGAGCGACTTCGCCGTATCGGGTGCGGTGGCGCCGCCGCGGCGAAAGTCGTCCACGACTTCCCGCTCCTTCCGTCTGATGACCGCCGCAATAGCGGGTGCGCCCATTGTGTGCCTCCGCTGTTCGAACGAATGACTCATTATGCGGGAGTTGGGCGGCACGGGCAACATGTGCGTGCCGCTCGCGCCTCGTCGAGCGTCCATTGTTAGACATGCTCAAGGTATACTCCTTCATTGGCGCCACCGTCGGCAGTTACGCCGGCTGGGCACTCGGCGCGCCCGTCGGGACCATGACGGCCTTCATGCTCAGCTTCGTCGGAACGGGGCTCGGCATTTACGCGGGGCGCCGGGTGGCGCATTACTATGGCGCATGATTCGGACTTACGGGCTGACACACGTCGCGCTTACGGTCGCGAGCGCCGAGCGGGCTTATCGCTTCTATAATGAAGTGTTCGGGGTGGAGGAGTACTGGCGCGGACCCGGCCAGATCCAGGCGAAGACTCCCGGCGCGAACGATGTTCTGGCGTTCAACGAAGGAAAGAAGGACGTGGGAGAATCAGGCGGCATCGAGCACATCGGATTTCGTCTCGTCGATCCGGTAGACATCGACGCAGCCGTAGAGGCTGTGGAGCGCGCAGGTGGCCGACTTCTCTCGCGCGGTGATTTCGGAAATGGTCAGCCTTACGCATTCGTGAGCGATCCCGACGGATACGAGGTCGAGATCTGGTACGAAAGGTAAGGTCAACCGATAACTGCGGGGTCTGAGGCGGTGATCGGTTTTAGCGTTTCCAGGCTGGAAGATCGCCTTTCTTGAGATCGGGATTCTCGCGATAGAAAGTCGCCGTGCGGCCGATTACCTGAATCACTTCTGATTTCGTCGCCAACGCGAGCGCACCCGCCGCGTCTTTTGGTTTGACGTCCACGGTATTGCCGAGCTTCACCTTCACGAGCTCGTGTGTGCGAAGAGTGTCATCGAGTGAAGTGATGAGCGAGGCGGACAGACCCTCCTTCCCAACGTGCACCGTCGGGCTGAGGTGATGCGCATCCGCTCTTAGCGCGGCGCGCTCGCGTCCTTTCATTCGAGTGCCTTCCCTTTCTTTTTCATGAATGGTCGTACGTCAACCGGCGTGCCGTTCGACCAGTCGCGGAGCCCGAGGTCGAGTCTCATCGCCTGAAAATGCAGGTGCGGCGTGTTGGGCGGAGCGTTGCCTGTCGTCCCGACGTATCCGATCACGAATCCCTGCGCTACCTCGAGCCCTTCGGTGATTTGCGTTGAGTAGTACGCCATGTGCGCGTAATAGTAGACGTATCGCTCCTCCTGATCGATGAGATAAGCGGTGATTCCGCCGAGGGAGTTTTGTCGCAGGCGAATTACTCTGCCGGCGATCGCGGCGACGACAGCAGTCTCACGCGGAGCGAGGATGTCCGTGGCGCTGTGAATGCGTCCCTCGCTCCGAGGCTCGTGATAAGAATCGGGCACGTGCACTGGCTTGACTCCATCGACGGGGACCATCAACGGATGCGCTGTAAAGTATGCGATGTCAGCGTCGGTGACATCGGGTGGAAGATTGACTGGCGTGGGCGTCGTGGCGGCTCCGCGCGCGCAGCCGATCGCGAAGAGCAGTGCGACTACAGGCTTAAAGTTCAATCAGATTTTCCAGAAGTCGCTCGTTAGACCGATGGACGCAAAGATTGACCGGGTTTCGTCGGGAGTGTAGCGGCGCCAGTCGGGCTTCAACCTGTCCTTGAACCATTCGTGCGCCAGACGCCATCCCTGTTCGGGCGTCATCGTGCCTCCGAGGGGAAGGTCCCGCGCGTTGCACCATCTGCTGACGTGCTCTTCGTCACGGAAGAGAAGCATCGTGCTTCACGTGTAGCCGATGTTGTCCCACCAACTGCGCGCGGGAACGCCGAAGTGAATCACGCCTTCGCTTCGAGTGAGCGTGTTGTTTTTCACTTCGAGCGTCATCGGCTCACCGCAGTCGCCGCAGACCGCGTTGATCGTCGCGTCCTGATGAAGTGCGGCAGCAATCCCGAGTGCGTCCCAGATGCAGATTCCGCAGTAGGTCACTCCTTTTGAGCTCACTCGAAAGCTGGAAGGAACGGCGCAGAATGGAGCTGCTGCCCAGATCATTCCGTCGTTTGGCGCGAGAATGAGGATCTTCCCTGCCGCGAGACGTTTGAGCGCGTCGTGGATTTCTGGTTCAGGTTTTCCGAGAGCGTCTGCAATGTCGCGCGACTGTGGGACGCGCCCGGTTGCGGCGGCCTGACGCATGATGTGAATGCGAACGTCGCTCTCCAGCGCCGGCGGATCTGACGCAGTCATGTCCATAGAATTGCCTGCCCGTATGGCTCGAAATGTCTATCGTGCGTGACGAGTACAAGTCGCTCGACTTTTGCCTGCGCGAGAAGCATGCGATCGAAGGGATCGGCGTGATGTGAAGGAAGAAACTCGACGGCCTGGGCGTGCTGGAACGAAACCGGCAGCTCAGTGAAGCCGCTATCCTCTACTCCTTCGGCGAATGATTGCGGCAGTCTCACTCTGCCGAGCGCTGACTTGATCGCGATCTCCCATGCGGACGCGGCACTGACAAACACCAGCGATGCTGCGGCGATTGTTTCTCGCGCGGTAAGGGTTAGACGAGGGTCGTTTCCGCGCCACCACAACAGGACGTGTGTGTCGAGGAGGAGCTGATCACTCATCGCCGCCCTCGAACGCCGCGGCGATTTCTCCGGGAAGGGGTGCGTCGAAATCTTCGGAGATCCAGACGCGTCCTTCCCAACCGCCGGGCGCGCGGGCGCGGGCGTGTTTGGTGATCGGAATGAGGCGTGCTTTGGGCTCGTCGCCTTTTGCGATGATGAATTCCTCGCCTCGCGACGCGCGCTCCACGAGGTCGGAGAGGTGGGTCTTGGCGTCGTACAGCTTTATTATCTTGGTCATGTTGACCAAGTTTAATGGACGCCGGAAGGTTGGTCAAGTTGATCTATCTGGCGCCGAGTTTAGAGGGCCGAGTATTGAGTGGCCATGCGAGCGCGCGTCGGGAGGTCAGGAAGTCGTCCCACTGCTGCGCCCATATTCTCGAACATATGCGCAATCTGCGAGGTCGCGGGGATAGCGCAGGTCACTGCCGGATGCGAGACGACGAACTTCAGAAAGAATTGAGACCAGGTGGTGCAGTCGAAATCCGCCGCCCACGCCGGAAGAGCTTTCCCTCGCACCCTGTTGAAAAGATTTCCACCATCGAGC
>JBDSVO010000131.1:0-10924 GCA_039927215.1 Gemmatimonadaceae bacterium | reverse complement strand
TCTTCGTGCCCGCCTTCGTATGCTGGGGCATGTGGGCCGGCTACGGAGCAGTCCGTTTGATGCGACGCGCTGCGGTAACGTCGACACTACCGGCTCTCGGTGCGCTGGCTGCGCTTCTTCCGGCGATTCTCAATTGGAACGCGGTCGATCGGCGCCGCGACCCGGTGGCATCTGAGGCGCGCCTCGCAGCGACGCGGATTCTGGATTCCGCTCCACCCGGCGCGATCGTTCTCGCTCGCGGAGATAACGAGACATACCCAATCTGGTACATGCAGGAAGTCGAGCGAATGCGCCGCGACGTGACGGTTGTCGTCATGCCGCTGCTCCCCGCGAAGTGGTATCGCGCCGAGCTCCAGCGCCGTTATGCGCTTCTTCCGCACGACGCCGTTGAAACCTGGAAGGGGGCGGGCCCGACCCTCGCCGCGATCTGCACCCGGGCAGCTGAGCTGCGCCGCCCCGTTATGCCTGCGGGCGCAAGTCCCGACACTACATCTCAGACTGTATGCGAAACCCGCGTAAGGTAACTTCTTTTCACGGGCAACCGACTCCCCGCGTCGCGTGGTTCACTGAACGGACCAGCCGAGTCTACTCAGCTGTCGCGTTGCCTCCGCAAATGTGGGTTGCAGCTCAGCGTCGGCACCATTCCACAGATCCCTGACGTGTCGAAAGTGCTCGATCGCCTCGTCCCGATCGCCGACAAATCGGAACACAGCAGTACGGGTTTTCGATCTGATCGAATCGATCCTTCGTGATCCATTCGCGGGAATCGGAAAGCCGGAGCCGCTAAGACACCTGGGCCCGAATCTCTGGTCTCGTCGAATCACAAGGCAGGATCGTCTGGTGTACCTCGTTGTCGACGATCGGGTGCACTTACTCCAGGCGCGATATCACTATTGATCGCGGCTCCGCTGGAAACCCGCGAGATGAAGACGCGGGGGCGGTGGAGATCCGCTAAATTTCACTCATTCGGCGCCAACTCACTCGAGGTGCAATGTCAGGCTCAAAGGAAAGAAGCAGTCTGCGAGCGCGCATTTTTCCTCTGGGTGGAGAGCCAAGCGATGATCTCAGCGCCTGCACCACCGTCGAAGAAAGGCTCCAGATGGTGACGGCGCTGTCAGCGGAAGCCTGGGCATTGTCCGGCCGACCGTTGCCGACCTATCAGCGACCCGAAATCCCCATCGTGATTGTACGGCGTGGAAATGACACTCCGTGAACCCCGATTTCGACGATCTGCTGCAGTCGCTGATGGATACCGGGGCGAGTTTTTTGATCGTGGGAGCCCATGCGATGGCCGTTCACGGCGTTCCTCGCGCAACCGGCGACCTGGACATCTGGGTCGAAGCAACTGAAGACAATGCGGCGCGCGTGATACGCGCGCTGGCAAACTTCGGCGCGCCAATCGATAGTCTTGGCATTACAGCGGCTGATCTGGTGAAGGCAGACGTTGTGATTCAAATCGGCCTGCCCCCCCGTCGCATTGACTTTCTCACTGGACTGTCTGGTCTGGCGTTCGCTGAAGCCTGGCCTCGTCGCGTGTGGTATGACTTCGGCGGCCGGACGTTGCCATTCCTTGACCGCGAATCTCTGGTGCGAAACAAGCGCGCTACGGGCCGAGTAAAGGATCTGGCGGATCTCGAGGCCATGGGCGAGGCCACGGACAAGTAGGAACGATCAGTGGCCAATGGTTTTTCCGTGCTTCTGTGGCAAGCCCACGGTGCTATACCACGCCGCTCGGCCCGGCCGTAGCCCGAGATCCAGCAGAGCTAGTATCGATACATCTCCGGCTTGTAAGGCCCTTGGACGGGAACGCCGAGGTAATCGGCCTGCTCCTGTGTGAGCTTCGTGAGCTTGACGCCGAGTTTTTCGAGGTGCAGCCGCGCAACTTTCTCGTCGAGATGCTTGGGTAGCGTGTACACGCGTGTCTCGTATTTGCCGACATTCTGGTGCAGCTCGATCTGAGCCATCACCTGATTCGAGAAGCTCGCCGACATAACGAAGCTCGGATGGCCCGTCGCGCAGCCAAGGTTGAGCAACCGTCCCTCGGCCAGAATCATCACGCTGTGACCATCGGGGAACACCCACTCGTCGTACTGCGGCTTGATGTTGATTCTCTTCACGCCGCGAGTCTTCTTGAGCCCGGCCATGTCGATCTCGTTGTCGAAGTGGCCGATGTTGCCAACAATTGCCTTGTCCTTCATGCGCGCCATGTCGGCCGCCGTGATGATGTCCTTGTTGCCGGTCGCGGTGACGAAGATGTCAGCAGTTTCGACGACATCCTCGAGCGTTGTGACCTGATAGCCTTCCATCGCCGCCTGCAGCGCGCAGATGGGATCGACTTCGGTGATTATCACTCTCGCGCCCTGTCCTGAGAGCGCCTGCGCGCATCCCTTGCCGACATCGCCGTAGCCGCAGATAACCGCGACTTTTCCCGCGAGCATCACGTCGGACGCGCGGAGAATTCCATCCGTCAGCGAGTGACGGCAGCCGTAGAGGTTGTCGAACTTGCTCTTCGTCACGGAATCGTTGACGTTGATCGCGCAAAACAGGAGCTGTCCCGCTTCCATCATCTGATAGAGGCGATGCACTCCCGTCGTCGTCTCCTCGGAAACGCCGCGCAGATCCTTCGCCATCGTCTGCCAGCGCTTCGGATTCTTTGCGTACTCCGAGCGAAGCAGGTTGAGGATCACGCCGTACTCCTCGGAATCGCGATTCTCGTCGAAATCCGGAACGCGCGCGGCCTTCTCGAACTCGACGCCCTTGTGGACGAGGAGTGTTGCGTCGCCGCCGTCATCGAGGAGAAGATTGGGGCCCGACCCATCGGGCCACACTAGCGCCTGATCGGTGCACCACCAGTACTCCTCGAGCGTCTCGCCTTTCCACGCATAAACCGGAGTGCCGCGCGGCTCGTCGACACTTCCGTCCTTTCCGACGACGACAGCTGCCGCCGCGTGGTCCTGTGTCGAGAAAATATTGCACGACACCCAGCGGACGTCGGCGCCGAGCTCGACCAGCGTCTCGATGAGGACCGCTGTCTGCACAGTCATGTGCAGAGACCCCATGATCTTCGCGCCGGCTAGCGGCTGCGCACCGCTATACTCCTCACGCAGCGCCATCAATCCGGGCATCTCATGCTCAGCCAGGCGGATCTCCTTTCGCCCGAACTCGGCGAGCGAGAGGTCGGCAACCTTGAACGATGGTCGGCCGCTGGGCACGCCGAATTTGTCGATGTTCCCGCGATCGATCGTTTCGCTCGGAGTGGGCAATTCAGCTATCGTCACTTTCGATTCCTCTGGTTCCTGATGAGTGAAAAATGCCGCGCCCTCAGGCGCTGAGGGCAAGTGGAGACGGACTTCCGGTTGCGTCCGAATCAAGGTCGTACGGCTGCGCGAGCTGCGAGCGTCGCGCCACCGCTGTAAAAAGGGTAGGGCCTTTCGCCGACGCATCGGCGGGGAGCGCGTGATAACGCCCTGCTGCGAATCCGGCCCGCTGGAACAGCTCGCCGAGCTGCTGCTCGGAAAATCCGCGCCAGACATGTCCCATCTCGTGCACCAGCTCTTCTCTGTCATGCGGAGTCATGTCGACGATAATCAGCCGTCCCCCCGGTTTCAAAACGCGGTGGGCCTCGACGATTGCGAGCTCCGGCTCGACCACGTAGTGAAGTACCAGGAACATGAACGCGATGTCGAGGGATCCATCCTCGATTGGAAGCTCCTCGAGCGATCCCTGTCTCACAGCCACGTTGTCGAACGCTGCCAGGCGCTTCCGAGCCGCCGAGATCATCGCGAGAGAATCGTCGACGGCCACGACTCGGCGCGCGAACGGCGCGACGAGCTCGCTTGTCTGACCGGTGCCACATCCGAGGTCGCCGACGCTCCACGACTCGTCAATCAATCCGAGCAATCCCATCAAATCGGATCGCGATCCGAACAGCTCGGCGCGAAGCCTGTCCCATCGGCCGGCGGCCGAGGAGAAGAACTTCTGGGATCGTGAGCGCCGGTCTGCCAGGACGCTCTGAACACGCCGCGCGTCCTGAGCCGCGGCCGAGGTCGCAATCACCTGTTCCCGAACGAGATGCCAGAGCCGACGGACCGATGGCTCGAGCTTCTCGGTCATTCGATAGCGGCGGCTGGTGCCCTCGGGGCGGGAAACGACCCAACCCTCGTCGCCGAGCACCTTGAGATGACGGCTGACGGTGGACTGGGGGAGCTGGAGGACGGATCGGAGTTCGTTGACGGTGAGCTCGTGCCGCTCGAGCACGAGCAGCATGCGGCTGCGCGTCGTATCGGCGAGCGCCGTCATGCGGTCGAAGATTGGTGGGGCTGGTGAGATATGCATCCGTCTATCCGGATTTAATGATGCTTAAGCTCAGCCGGTCTGTCAACCCTTTGAGCTGCTCGCGAGAACCGCGGAAAGCCACACGCCGGGCGTCCCAAGAAGGCGAAGTTCGGGGTTTCGAGACCAGACCTCATAATCTTTGCAATACAAAGTACTTGTCAAAATAGATTAACTCCGTACATTCTCCCCCGATGACACAGAGTGCCTCGCTCTATTCAACAGTGAGATTCCAGCCGAATCACCTCACAACTGCGACTTTTTCGGTTGCCTTTGGTCCTCGCACGCTCGCCGTGCGGGCGTCGCTTGTCTCTCGTGAGTTCCCGGCTGATATTGCGCCAATGTCGTTCGAGTCGAACCTTCAGAGACTGGAAGAAATCGTCGCTCAGCTGGAGGGCGATCGCCTCGACCTGAACGCCGCCCTCAAGCTGTTCGAAGAGGGAATCGAGCTTCTCCGGCTCGCATCTGGCGAGCTTGCCGAGACCGAGAGCAAGGTGAAGGAGCTCGTTGAACGCGCTGACGGCGTGCTGGAGCTGAGGGATCTCCGCACTTAGCGCCCCGCCGATGACGGCCGTCGAGCTCCGCGAGGCTGTGGAGACCGCGCTCGTTCGCGTGGCGCAGCATGACCTTCAGGCGCTTCCATCGAGCGTCACCGACCCGATTCGTTATTCAATAGAGGGCGGGGGGAAACGGCTCCGCGGAATGCTGCTCCTCGCCGCGTACCGGGCAGCGGGAGGAGCCGGCGATGCCTCCGGTCTCGCCGCCGCAGTCGAGCTAATCCATGCCTATTCGCTCGTCCATGACGACCTGCCGTGCATGGACAACGACGACATCCGGCGCGGCCGGTCGACCGCTCACCGTGTCTTCGGGGTCGGCGCAACAACCGTCGCGGGCGCAACGATGATCCCTCTGGCCGCGCGGATTGCCTACGATTCCGCGCTGGGGCTCGTGTTGCCCGGCGCGACAGCCTGTACGATAGTTAAGGTATTGATGCGGGCCGCTGGCGCCGGGGGAATGATCGGCGGGCAACTGGCCGATCTCGACGCAGAGGGCGCCGATCTGTCGCGGGAGGAGCTCGATCTGATTCACTCCGCCAAGACTGGCGCGCTCATAGCTGCTTCACTCGAAATCGGCGGCTTGGCCGCTGCCGCGACGCCGTCCAGAGTTCGCGCTCTCGCGGATTTCGGCTCCCGAATCGGGCTCGCATTTCAGATCATGGACGACGTACTCGACGTGACTTCATCGACGGACAGGCTTGGCAAAACGACAGGAAGAGACGCCGCTCTCAATAAGAGCACGTATCCTGCACTCCTCGGCGTCGAAGGGGCGACGGCGCGAGCCGCCGGCCTCGTAGCTGATGCGTGCGACGATCTCCGGTCGAACGACGTCCTCACACCAGAGCTCGAGGAGCTCGCGACCTTCATTGTCTCCCGCTCTCACTGACCTCTATTCCGAATGACCATACTCGACCGCATCGAATCGCCAGCCGACCTGAAAGCGCTCACGCGGGACGAGCTTCGTGAGCTCAGTGCGGCGATCCGCGAGCGACTGATCGAAGTCTGCTCCCGGACAGGTGGACACATTGGCGCGGGCCTCGGCGTTGTTGAGCTGACGGTCGCACTGCACACTGCGTTCGATACTCCGCGCGATCTGCTGGTTTGGGACGTCGGTCACCAGGGCTACCCCCACAAGCTGCTCACCGGGCGCAATGCGGGTATGGAGTCACTTCGACAGGAGCACGGACTGTCCGGTTTTCTCAAGCGCACGGAAAGTGAGTACGACACGTTCGGGGCAGGTCACGCGGCAACGGCGATTTCCGCCGGACTCGGCATGGCGACCGCGCGCGATCTGAACCAGGAAGACTTCCGGGTCGTCTCCGTACTTGGCGATGGCGCGCTCACGTGCGGCCTGGCGTACGAAGGGCTCAACAATGCCGGCGCGTCGGGTCGCGATTTCATTGTAGTTCTCAACGACAACGAGATGTCGATTGCGCCGAACGTCGGAGCGATGTCGAAGTACCTGACCTCGATTCAGCGCAATCCGCTCTATAACCGCGTTCGATCGGCGATTGGATCGGTGGTCGACTCCGCGCCCGGCCCGCTTTCCGGAATGGGAACGCTGATCCGGAAGTGGGAGGAGAGCATGAAGTCGTTCCTCACTCCGGGCGTTCTATTCGAGGAGCTGGGCTTCCGATACTTCGGCCCGATCGACGGACACGACATCGACGCGCTTGTCGACACCCTCACTGCCGTACGCGATTTCACGGGGCCGCGCCTCGTTCACGTGATTACCCAAAAGGGCAGGGGCTTCCCCGCAGGCGAGCACACAGAGAAGTGGCACGCGCTTCCCCCGGGTCACGATCCGGCGACGGGAAAGCAGCTCAAGGTTTCTTCAGCGAATGCGGCGTATACCGCCGTCTTCGGGAAGGGCCTCGCTGAGCTTGCCGACGAAAACGAAAAACTCGTCGCCATTACCGCGGCAATGCCGACTGGAACCGGCACTGGCTTGTTCGCGGCTGCGCATCCAGCACGATTTTTCGACGTCGGCATCGCGGAGGGACACGCGGTGACGTTCGCGGCGGGCCTGGCGACGCGTGGAGTGAAGCCTGTCTGCGCGATTTACTCAACGTTCCTGCAGCGAGCGTACGACAACGTCATTCACGACGTCGCCATTCAGCATCTCCCGGTGGTTTTTGCGATGGATCGTGCCGGAGTCGTGGGTGAAGACGGTCCCACGCACATGGGGCTCTACGACATCGCCTACATGCTCGCGATTCCGGAGATGACAGTCACTGCACCAAAGAACGGTCGCGAGATGCTCGGGCTCCTTCGCACGGCGGTAGCTCACGACCGTGGACCTTTCGCATTGCGGTATCCGCGAGACGCGACACCGGACATCGTTCCCCCGATAACCGAGATTGAAGCGGTTCCGTATGGAACGTGGGAAATTCTGAGAGAAGGAGCCGGGTCGCGCGACACTGGTGGCGGCCTCGCAATTCTTGCGACCGGCACGATGGTACTTCCTGCCGTCGCTGCCGCTGAGATGCTCGCGGCCGACGGGATCAGTGCGACTGTCGTGAACTGCCGGTTCATGAAGCCGTACGACGACGCGATACTGCGCAGCGTGCTCGCTGAGAACAAATACGTCCTTGTTGTGGAGGAAGGCACGGTCGTAAATGGGTTCGGATCGCATATGTCATCGGTCATCGCGGCAATCGACCCCGCCGTGCGTCTGATGGCGCACGGAGTCCCCGACAAGTTCATCGAGCAGGCGCCCCGCGCACGGCAGCTTGCCGACATCGGCCTCGATGCTCCGGGGATTGCAGCTCGCGCGAGAATGCTGCGCCAGGCGGATGCTCGCGGCCCGCGTCTCCGCGCGGGCTGATGCTCGTCGGTGTCATCGGCCATAAGGGTTACGATGGGCTGCCCGAGATGCTGCGGAGGCTCCACCGTGCCGCGCCCGGGCTTGGCGTCGAGCTGCGCTTCGAGCAGGATCTTTACGAGCTCGCACAGGTTGGAGAGCGCCTCGACGATCTGAGTAAGATCGACGCCCTCGTAACATTGGGCGGTGACGGAACACTCCTTCGCGGCGCGCGTCTGCTCGCTGGAAAGTCGGTCCCGATCCTCGGAGTGAATCTGGGCCGCCTTGGATTTTTGACGACTTGTGGTAGCGAGGACGCCGAGGCGGGACTCAGGCTGCTCGCGACCGGTGATTACGTCGCTGAGGCGCGAATGACACTCGCAGCTCGGGCGGAAGATCCGTCGGGCTCAACACGGCAGGAGTGGCTCGCCCTCAACGATTTCGTTTTGCACAAAGGCGGATTCGCGCGCGTCGTGAGATTGAGTGTCGCGATTAACGGTGAGTCTATCGGCGTATACGCCGCTGACGGTGTGATCATCTCGACGCCCACGGGGTCGACTGCTTACAGCCTCTCGGCGGGTGGCCCAGTCGTCGTGCCCACTGTCGAGTCGATCATACTCACACCGATCTCGGCGCACATGCTCGCGGTGCGCCCGCTGGTGATTCCCGCGGATGCCGAAGTGACCGTCGCGACGCTGGAAAATCCGGAGGAGCTGATCGTGACCGTCGATGGTCAGGTCGGAACCGATCTGGCGCGCGGCGAAAAGCTCGTCGTGCGGCGCGCACCCAATCCGGTGCTGATCGTGCGATTTCCGGGAACGTCGTTCTTCGAGCGGATGCGGGTGAAGCTTGGATGGGGCGGCGTGCCCGACGCCGTCGAGCCGCGGTAATGCTGACCGAGCTTCGCATAAAAAATTTTGCGATCATCGAATCGCTGACGCTTCCGCTTTCACCCGGCTTCAACGTCCTCTCGGGCGAGACGGGTGCAGGCAAATCAATTATTGTTGGCGCGCTCGGTTTTCTGCTGGGCGAGCGCGGAAATACCGATCTCATCCGGACGGGGGCTGAGAAGGCTACCGTCGAGGGCGTGTTCGATGCATCCGACTCGACGGCCACCTCGCAGCTGGTCGACGAGCGAGGGATCGATCTCGACGAAGGATTGCTTGTCCTGAAGCGGGAGATTTCTTCCGCAGGGCGCGGCCGCGCGTGGGCGAATGGGTCTCCGGTTACCGCAACAGTGCTCGGTGAGATCGGTCGGCTGCTCGTCAATCTTCACGGCCAGCACGAAGCGCAGGCGCTGCTCGACAACGAATCGCAGCGAAGCATTCTCGACGAATTCGGGGGCGCATCACATCAGGCAGTCTGCGTTCGCGCTTCGCATGCCGAGCTGAATTCGGTTCGGCGAGAGATTGCGACCCTGACTTCGCGCGCGAGCGAAGCCGAGCGTCGCGCGGATTACCTGCGTCATGTTGCGCGTGAGATCGAGGATGCCAAGCCACTTCCAGGCGAAGACGCGAAACTGGAGGACGAAGCGCGCGTTCTCGAGAATGCGGATGAGCTGCGCACGCTGGCCGAGTCGGTGAATGCCGCGCTCTCAGCCGAGGAGGGTGCTCTCGAGAGACTCGCGACCTTGAACCGTACTCTCGGGAGCATTCAAAGAATCGACGCGTCCGCTTCGCGTCTGCAGGAGTTGTTCGATGCAGGGTTCTACGCGCTCGATGAGCTTGCGCGTGCAATTTCGGATTACGCCGGCTCGGTGGATCTCGATCCCGAGCGGCTCGAGTCGGTGCGCCGTCGCCGCGATCTTCTCTATTCGCTGATCAAGAAGCATGGGCCCACGATCGATGACGTCGTCGAGACTGGCCGAAAGGCGAGGCAGGAGCTCGACCTCGTGGACTCGGCCGGATTCGACATCGCGCAGCTGACAATCCGCGAGAAAGCAGCGCGCGAGAGTCTCACCGCTGAAGCGTCGCGACTCACCGCTATGAGGGTGTCCGGCGCACGAAAACTCGCAAAGGCGGTTGACGCGCTGCTGCCTGACCTTGGCATGACCGGAGGGAAGTTTTCGGTTGCTCTCCTGCCGAAGCCGGAGAGCGACGAGCGCGGCGCGGAGGATGTCGAGTTCCGCATCGCTCTCAACGTTGGCCACGATAGTCGCCCTCTGGCGCGGGTAGCGTCCGGCGGCGAGCTGTCGCGCGTGATGCTGGCGCTCAAGACAATTCTCGCACGCGCCGACCAGGTGCCGACCCTCGTGTTCGACGAGGTTGATTCCGGCATCGGAGGAAAGGTCGGCCTGCAGGTTGGCGACACTCTCCGGCGGGTTGCCGAGCATCACCAGGTTTTTGCGATCTCCCATCTGCCCCAGATAGCCGCGCGCGCACACAACCACATCGTGGTGGCGAAAGCAGCCCGAGGTGGAGTGACCACGGCCGATGTGACAGTTCTCGACGGAACTAAGCGTGTGGCCGAGATTGCGCGCATGCTCGGGGGCGATCCGGACAGCAAGGTCAGCCGAGCTCATGCGAAGGAATTGCTCGCGACTGCTGCAGCGGTATGAAGGAGCTCTCATGATATGGCCGTCGCTGGCGCGCGGCGGCGGTAAGGGATGATGCCGGATACAATCGCGCCGCCGTCTATCCCGTGGCAGGTTACTGGGAATCATTGGCTAACATTGCCGTGCATCCACCCAGTCGATGCATCGATTCATCTAGCGGGTGTCGTTCATGCCGGTGCACGGTCGGCAATCGAATTCGCGGGCAGTGACCGATATCTCGAGGGCGATGGTCCTCCGCTGATCGCGCTGCGCGTGAGCGTCGACGGTGTGGAGAAGCAAATCGGCAGCGAGCGGATGGTGTGGGAGCGAGAGCTGGCATGGCTTCCGACGTTTTCCTGTCCGGTTGGCGACGTCGCGTTGCGCGGGACGATTTTCGCGCCATACGGGGAGAAGGCAGACTTCGCAGGCGCAGTGATCGCCCTATCCGTGGAGAATCGCGGGTCGGCGGCGGCTACCGTCGCCGTGCGATTGGAGGGCACGCTAGGGCATCGGCAACAGAGAATTCGGGCCGCTCGTCAGTTCGATGACCGTCACTCTGCGCGGGTGGCCAGCTCGGCGATCGTAATCGAGGGGCGGGGATCTCCTGGCTACTGCGCGATGGCGGTTGCCGCGGAAGTCCCCGATGCGGAATTGACCGCGAACGAGTCGGATGCCAGCGCTGCGCGATGGAGCGTGAGT
>JBDSVO010000130.1:0-9863 GCA_039927215.1 Gemmatimonadaceae bacterium | reverse complement strand
GGCTCCAGCTCCGCCGCCACATCCGACGGATATTTGCCTGAAAGCATGGCAACCACTTCTTCGTACGCGCCGACGGTAAGACGGTGGTACGGGTAGGCTCGGCGAATCACACGCAACAATGCCTCGTAATCCCATTCGTCCACGGAGACTGCCGCGACGATTACCTGCGCGAGTACATCCATCGCATTCTGGACTACGCGTGTAGGTTCGACCTCACCCGCGCGCATTGCGGCGACGACTGCTGCAATCTCCATCGCGTCATCACGAAACGTCGGGACGAATATTCCGCGGCTCGCGACACCGAGTGTGTGGCCCGCCCGACCGACACGCTGCAGCGCTGACGACACGCGCTTCGGGGACTGGAGCTGAACGACGAGATCGACCGATCCGATGTCGATACCCAGCTCCAGCGAGCTCGTCGTGACCAGTGCTCTCAACCCACCCGCCTTGAGGCGTTCCTCCAGCATGTGTCGTCGCTCGCGCGACAATGAGCCGTGGTACGGCTGCGCGATCTCGAATTCGGCGAGAGCGTTCAACCTGGCGGCAATCTTCTCCGCCTGCGCGCGGTTGTTGACGAAAACGAGCGTTGTGCGCGCATCATTTACGTGCCTGAGGGCAAGCTGTGTCACCGCCGGCCAGACGCTTCCACCAACGTTGCCGAGATCCGCAACCGGCGATTCGACGGCGATCTCCATTCGCTTAGTCATGCCGCAATCGACGACAGTCACTGGGCGAAACCGCGGTTCGCCATCTTCGCCTGACTCGCACCCGCCCAGAAATCGCGCTACTTCGTCTAGCGGTCGCTGCGTTGCCGACAATCCAATCCGTTGCGGCGGCTTTGCGACCAGCTCCTCGAGGCGCTCCAGGGTGAGGGCGAGGTGTGCGCCCCGCTTTGTACCGGCTATCGCATGAATCTCATCGACGATGACAGCTCGTGTTGCGCTGAACATTCCCCGCCCACGCAGGCTTGTCAGCATGATGTTCAGCGACTCCGGCGTAGTTATCAGAATGTGCGGCGACTTTCGGAGCATTCTCGCGCGAGCCGACGGCGGCGTATCGCCGGTTCGAACTGCCACTCTGATTTCCGGGAACTCGAGCCCGGCTTCTTCGAAGCGCCGGCGCAGCTCTGCTAGAGGAGCATCGAGATTTCTATGGATGTCATTGTTGAGCGCCTTGAGCGGCGATATGTAGAGGAGGTGGACCGCGTTTCCGAGGGGCTCCTTCAGCCCGCTCGTGATCAGCGCGTTCAACTCCCAGAGAAATGCGGCCAGCGTTTTTCCTGTGCCCGTAGGCGCAAGAATGAGCGTGTGCTGCCCTGTCGCGATGGCGGGCCACCCTTTGCGCTGCGGATCGCTGGGTTTCCCGAGCGTTTCCGCGAACCACTTCCTTATGATGGGGTGAAAACGACGCAGCATACGTTCAGTCGGTCAGGGACATCATGCCGGGCAAATAAACTGACAGTATTTCGGTTGCAGGGCCGAGACCCTGGTACTACAGCAGGCGTTGAAGCTTCTGCGCCCCCCATTCCAGCACCTTATCCGTCAACGGTCTTTTTCTGAAGACGTCGAGCTTGATCTCTGCCGAGTACCTCAGGTCGTCCATGAACACTGAATCCATCCGCTGCCCGATGGACGCATCGAGCGCGAGTATCTGCGACTCGTTGTTGAACGTGAGCGAGCGGTTGTCGAAGTTCATCGATCCGATCGCCGAGAACAGCCCATCCACGACGAGTGTCTTCGCGTGCATCATCGACGGTTGGTATTCATAGATTCGCACGCCTCCCGCGAGCAGCTTTTCGTACAGCGCGTGCCCCGCGTACCACGTCGTTTTTACATCCGTCTTTGAGCTCACCGTAAGAACCCGGACATCTACGCCGCGCCTCACGGCCTTGATCAACAGGTTGCAGAAATCGTCGTTGGGCACGAAGTACGAGTTGCTGATGTAGAGAGTTTTCGCCGCTCCGGCAATCGAAAGAGCCAGGAAACGTTCCGCCGGAGTGCTGCCGATTGTCGGAAGACTGTGCATCAGGCCGGCATTCACGTTCCCGTCTTCGGCAAACGCCATCGGGGGAAAGAACATGTCTCCCGTGATCAGCTCCCCGGTCGCCTCGGCCCAGCCGGCCGCAAAGGCCGCCTGAAGGGCGGCTACCGTCGGCCCCTCGAACCGCACATTGCTCTCGCGCCACTGGTCATTGTGATGCCCGTCGCCCAGCCAGTAGTCAGCCAGCCCGAATCCTCCCGTGTAACCCACGCGCCCATCGACGACAATAGCTCGAACGTGTGAGCGCTCTGCCGCCTTGTGCAGTGTGTACCAGGTGAGCGGGCGCAGCCACGCGAACTCGACTCCCGCTTTCTTCAGGCCCGCCACCCACTCCTTTGACAATGGCTGGGATCCGAACGCATCGAGCAGCACGAGCACGCGCACATGTGCTCGTGCTCGCTCTTCCAGATAACGGGCCATCGTATCGGCAATAGCCCCGGGCTGCGAGTAATACAGCTGCACCGTCAGCGTGCGTTTCGCGGACGCAATGTCCTTCCATAACGGCGGGTAGGTACCGTCACCGTTGAGAAGAAGCTGCACACTGTTTCCGGGTTCGAGGTGCGTTCCGGTGAAAAGCTCGATCGTGCGGGGAAAAAGCGGGTCGGAGATGTGCGGCGGACCTCCGCGATCACCTTCCGCAATCACCTGCTCGACCGGTGTCCGCCGCGTCACGGACAGAACGCCGATAAGCAGAAGCACGAGCGCCAGTCCTGCTGCCAGAACAATCGCGGTGTACTTGAAGATGCGCATACTCGTCCGGATCTAGTGCGAATCCTGCATCATGTGATCATGCGACTGTATGTCGCACTCCTTGCCGCGCATCTAGCGTTACAACACTTTCTCCACAATGACTTTCGCGGCCCGCCGCCGCTCGGCTCATCGAGCGATAATTCTGGACAAGTCGCTCGAGGCGCTGCCCGTCTTCCGTCTCAGCGACTCGGCCGACGAATCCGCGATAACCTACTCTCCGCCATCAGGCGGTCGCTGGCGCGTTCTCCCGAACCCCGGCGATCGCCTGCCCGGAACCTTCGATCAGGATGTGTATGTGGAGATACTGCGACGCTACAGCGAAGCAGGTTTCCCATCCGACGGAATGGTGAGCTTCACCCTCCATGCCTTCCTGCGCTCAATCGGCCGTCGAGTCGATGGTCGAACCTACGAGCAGCTGCGCTCGGCGTTCAACCGCCTGGAGAAAACCATCCTTGAATCGAGTGGAGTCTACTTTGCGGCACGCGCGAACACCACACTCGAAGGCCGTTTCACAATCCTTAGTTCAGTAGCCATTGAACGGCGAAGACTCGCGGATCGCGAGCAGTTTACTCTATTTCCCGTCCTCACCGCGTCCGAGCCTGGCGACGCGCGCATCGTTGTATCTCCCGTCCTGCGGGAAAATATCGCGGCGGGATGCACCGTCTCACTCTCGTCGGCGCAGTATCAGTCGCTGAGCAGTCCCGTAGCCCGGAGACTTTACCGTCTGCTGGAAGTCGCGCGCGAATCGGGCACAGTCACCTGGCGAGTCACGCTCGAGGAGCTCGCGCAGCAGCTTCCTCTCGCCCAGCGGTATCCGTCGCACCTCCAACGCGTTCTCCAACCGGCACACGAGATGCTCCTCGGGGCTGGGCTGGTACGCAGTGCAACCCTTCGACAGGTAAACCGCGAATGGCTGGTGGATTACGTGCTTGCCAGCCGGGTTGTTTGAGTCGAAAGCAACCATTAGTCACCGACGGGAACTCTCACGCATTGAGAGCGTATCTACTACCTTCAGAAGAATCCCCTCCCTACTCTACAGTATGCCCAATCCACGCAAAGTCGCCCTGCTCGGGCTCATCCTCGTTCCTTTTCTTGCCGGCGGATTCGTCGTCCAGCAGCAGGAAGCCCGTGACGGTGCCCGCCTGCTTGATCAGGTGCTTCAGATCGTATCCGGAAGGTTCGTCGATAGCGTAAGTGCCGCGACCCTCTATGAGAAGGCGGCCCGTGGGCTTGTTCGCGAGCTGAACGATCCGTATTCGCTTCTGCTTTCACCGAAAGAGCTGGCAACGTTCAACGCGCAGACTGGCGGTCGCTACGGTGGGGTCGGCATGGAGATTGGCGAAGTCCAGGGCTTCGTGACTGTGCAGCGCGTTTTCCCGCACACACCCGCAGAGCAAGCCGGTGTAATGGAAGGCGACCGCATCATTTCGATCGATACGGCTAACGCACGTGGGTGGACTACCGCACAGGCCTCAGATGCCTTGAAAGGAACACCCGGCACGAAGGTGTCGGTGAAATTCCTCCGCGCCGGTGTTGCCGAGCCGATTCCGGTGACTTTTACTCGCGCCAGCGTGCGCATCCCCGCAGTCCCCTATGCCATCATGCTCGACGGCAACGTCGGCTACATCCCGCTCCAACAGTTCAACGAAACGGCAACAGACGAGCTCGAGGCATCGTCGAAGCGGTTGATTGGCGAAGGAGCGAAAGGCCTGATCCTCGACCTCCGCGGAAACGGTGGCGGCTATCTCGATCAGTCGGCAAGTGTCGCCAACCTTTTCCTGAACAAGGGTCAGGAGATCTCGAGCGTACGCGGTCGCGGTGGAGATCAGCAGGTCTTCTACGCCACAGACCAGCCTGCCACGCCGAGTGTTCCACTCGTCATTCTAACCGACGGGCGAACAGCGTCCGCATCAGAGATCGTTGCAGGCGCTCTTCAGGACCACGATCGTGCTCTCATCCTGGGTACGACCTCGTTCGGGAAGGGACTCGTCCAGACCGTGTACCCGCTCGACGGTGGTTACGCGCTCAAGATGACCACAGCGAAATGGTACACACCGAGCGGCCGGTCAATTCAGAAAGAGAGAAAGCTCCTCCCCGACGGTCAGTTCGTGGAAGTTCTGCCGGATTCGATGGAGACCGATTCCGTCCGCAAGTCTCGGCCGAAGTTCAAGTCGGACGCTGGGCGAATTGTATACGGAGGCGGTGCCGTCACCCCCGATATTATCGTCCAGCCCGACACCCTTACCACACCGGAACAGAAGCTTCTCAATCTTCTTGCGCCGAAAGCGCAGATAGTGCGGGCCACGCTCGTCAACTACGCCGTCGAGCACAAGAACAAGGTCCAGCCGGGCTTCGTAGTGAGCAAAGCCTGGCGCGATGAATTCTATGACAGACTCGTCACGCAGGGCGTTAAGATCGACAAGCCTCAGTTCGACGCCGGCGGTGCCGAGATCGACCGCCTGCTCGGCTCGAGCATCGCTCGTATCGCTTTCGGTGATTCCACCGAAAAGCGCCGCGAGGTGCGTGACGACGCACAGCTCCGCCGGGCCCTCGAGATCCTGCGCCAGAGCAAGTCTCAACCCGACCTGTTCGCGGTTGCGCAACGCGCGAATATGGCGATGAAGCAGGAGTAGCAACCAGTAATTGATCGCAAGACGCCGCCGTGGAATACCACGGCGGCGTTTTTTCTTGCATATTCACTCCGCTTCCACACCCTGAGGGAATTGTATGACAGGTCTCGTCATTCTTGGCGTCCTGGCGCTGCTGGGACTGCTCATAGTCAGCAAGACACTGAAGGTCGTCGGCCAGGCCGAGGTGATGGTCATCGAGCGTCTTGGACGCTTTCATCGTGTCGCCCGCTCCGGGTTGAACATCCTTCTTCCGTTTGTCGAGGTCCCCCGGGCTATCGACGTTCGCTATTTCGAGTCGGACGTTGGCGGAATCAAGCGTGTTACCGCGGGACACACGACCCGCATCGATCTCCGCGAGCAGGTACTGAACTTCCCAAGTCAGCCCGTGATTACGAAGGACAACGTCACCATCGACATCGACGCGGTGATTTATTATCGAGTCGCTGACCCTCAGAAGGCGACGTATTCCGTGCAGAACCTGCCCTACGCCCTGGAGACTCTCACTCGCACCACGCTTCGAAACATCGTCGGTGAGATGGAGCTCGACTCCACGCTTGGCAGCCGTGACGTGATCAACCGAAGGATGCGCGAAGTCATCGAGGAAGCATCAATCGGCTGGGGAGTCGATGTCACCCGCGTCGAGCTGCAGGCGATCGAGCCCCCGAGGGACATCCAGCAGTCGATGGAGCTTCAGATGCGCGCCGAGCGTGAGCGTCGCGCCGCCGTCACGAACGCCGAGGCGGGAAAGAGAGCGGCGATTCTGGAGGCTGAAGGTGTTCGCGAATCCCAGGTGCGCCGGGCCGAAGGAGAAAAGGATGCTGCGATCCTCCGTGCTCAGGGCCTGGCTGAAGCCCGCCTGGCGATGGCAAATGCTGAGGCCGACGCAATCACGAAAATCGCATCTGCCCTGCCCGAAGGTCAGGCGGCGATGTACCTCCTCGGCATGAAGTACCTGGAGGCGCTGCCGACTCTGGCGCAGGGAAAGAACGCTACGATCTTCCTCCCTGCCGAAGCCGCTGGCGTGATGGGCGCGATCGGAGGCCTGAGAGAGCTCGTCATGAGGGCCGCCTCGTCGTCTCTGCACACGCAATCCGATGCACCTGCGCGGCTTAGTCCACGCTCAGACGCCGACAGCGCTCCGAAAGATCCGCGGTAGTGACCTCAAAACCAATTTCGCTTGCACGGGCAGAACGCATCGCACGATCACACCCGTGCGAGAACTGTGGCGAGTACAGCTTCAAGAAACTCAAGGTGAAGCCGGCGTCCGAGAGTAATAACAAGGCGCTCGGCGAAGTTTGGCATGTCACGAAGATCTGCGGAGTCTGCAGCATGCACCATGAGATCGGCATTGATGCCGAGGGCGACATAGTCTACAGCGCCTAATCCCGCGGCGGCCAAGCAGGCTTGCGTGAGTACTTCCCAAAAAATGCCCGCAGTGTTTTGTCCGGATCGTCCGTCCGAACGACAGCATCGAGACGTTCCGCCAGAAGAATCGGCTGGCTGAAATCCCGGTACCGCCGATAGCTGTGGAAGAAGCCGAGAGGTCCCTTGCGCGTGATATCGCCAAGGAGGATGTCGGGCAGAAGAAAAACCGTGGACGCATAAAAGAAGTTGAGCGTCCGGAAGGCAGGGAGGTCCGCCTCATCGAGACCGCGCGGCAGCGACCCGTGCTTGCCCCACTGCACGTTGATCGCGACCTGACTCTTCGGCCACGGCGTGTGGAGGATTGTGCCGTGCCAGTAGGTCCAGACCTCAGTTGGCGCCTTCGTGGAATCGTAGCCCACCCACACCACTTCCTGGTCGGTGGGCACCGTAAACGGGATCCATGACCCGTTGACATCGTCCCGCCACAGCAGGTGATAGGCAATTATCCGCTTTACGGGGTGAACAACGGCCACCGCCCGGGACAGCGGGAACGTTTCATCACGCTGGAGGTACAACACCGGTGCCAGGCTTCGCGCCAGCACCGCGCCACTATCGGTCGGCGGAAGGAGCCCGGGCAAATCAGCAGGTCGCAATGGGATGTGGGCCTTTGGTCCGCACCCCATGAGAACAGTCAGAAGAAGTCCAACCCCGCCTGCGAGCCGGGTTGATTGAATCTTCCCCTGAGTTGGTTCAGCGACACAAAAACTGTTCACCCGTGGCCTTTGGTGGCAAAGGAGCTCGGGTCATCGGAGGGCCGATGCGTAAGCCGCGTCCAAATACGTACAATCCCGCGCAAGTCCTTCATCTCATCAGCCGAGACCGTTCGGGAACGGCCCTCAGCTGTCCCTCGTGCTCAGGAACCATCGAGCGCGATCCGCGACAGCATCCACCCAGGCCGATGACGCACGTGACGCTCCGGTGCAGCAAGTGTGGTCGCATCGCCCGCTACGTCGCCGGCGCTGCCTGACCTAATTCCAGCTCGGAAATCAGATTTCATAAACAATTGCACAGAATTTGCCCCGATCAGTGAGTGGTCAGACGTAGCTAGCTCTCTCATCAGGGAAGGATCGGATCATGGCACGCATTACGGGAACAGTGAAGTGGTTCAACGACGCAAAGGGTTTCGGATTTATCTCGCGGGAAGGAGGCCCTGATGTGTTCGTACACTTCAGCGCGATATCAGGCAGCGGTTTTAAATCCCTCGCCGAAGGCGATCGTGTGGAGTTCGAGGTCGTTCAAGGTCAGAAGGGTCCGCAAGCAGCCGACGTGACAAAGGTCACATAACACATAGCGCACGATCCGCTCCGCTAATTGGTCCGCTAATTGGGCCCCGGCATTTTGTCGGGGCCCTTTTGCTGAAAGGTCGTCACAAACATGGGTTTCCATTGCGGCATTTGAATTGCCCTCTTTCACACGAGCAGGCTCACTGGGTCGAGCCGCGCGTAGTCGTCGAGGTGAAATTCAGCGAGTGGACCGCCGACGGTAAGCTGCGTCAGCCCATCTATCTGGGCACGCGCGATGACAAGGACCCTCTTGAAGTTGGTCGGGAGAAGCAGAGCGTGCAAAAGAAGGAATCAGCGAAGCCTGCCACAAAGGCCGACACCGGAAAATCGCGCGCGCGAAGACGGGTCCACGCGGAGCCGGCGCTGCTCCGTCCCACCGAAAGCAAGCCCGCATCACGCACCCGCCAAACATCCACTCGAAAACCACGCGCGACTGCGCTGACCGGCCTCATCCGGAGCTTGCAGGAAATTGAGGGTGGCACCCGGAGTGGTGCAGTCGAACTTGAGGGGCAGAGCCTGGCTGTTACCAACCTGAATAAAGTCTTCTTCCCCGAAAAGAGGCACACAAAGGGCGACCTGATGCGGTATTACGCGACGGTTGCTCCATTTGTGCTTCCAGTGATGAAAGATCGTCCGCTCGTCCTCAAGCGGTTTCCAAACGGCGTCACCGGTGAAGCCTTTTTCCAACAGAATGCCGGAGAGACACCGGAAGGCGTTAGGGTCGAACCCATCAAGACTGAGGGTGGCTCCACCAACCTCCGGATCGTGGGCGGCGACCTGCATACGCTGCTTTACACCATCCAGCTCGGCGCTGTCTCGGTTGATCCGTGGCACTCACGCATTCAATCGCTCGATTTCGCGGACTACTCGATTATCGATCTCGATCCGGGACCGCGAGCCACGTTTGGGCGGGTCGTCGAGGTTGCCCATTGGGTCAAGGAGGCGCTCGATCAGCTGGGCCTCCACGGAGCTCTCAAGACTTCCGGGTCGAGGGGACTCCACGTGTATCTTCCCCTCCCTCCGAAAACCCCAAACGAAGCGGCGACGCTGGTGGCGCAAATAATTGCTACCAGAGTTGCCGAGGCGTATCCGAAGGTCGCAACCATCGAGCGCGCGGTTAAGGCTAGAGGGGCAACGACTGTTTACGTCGATTATCTCCAGAACATCATCGGCAAGACGGTCGCGGGCGCTTATTCAGCGCGTGCGAAGCCTGACCCGATGGTCTCAACGCCACTCCAATGGGATGAGCTGACCGATGATCTGGATCCGCGGGATTTTACGATCGCGACTGCACCGGCACGCTTTGCAGAGGTTGGAGACATCTGGGCGGCGGCGATGAAAAAGCCTAACTCGCTGAAAGCCTTGAGTTAACGGCTGCCCACCTTTCGGAGCGGAAGCTCGATCTGGCCGGTATCCGCAGGCGGGGACGATTTGGCTTCAGGCTCTGTGAACGTGGAATCGCTGTTTTCGTCCACCATGTGCGTCAGCTTGTAATACAGATGGAGCGCATTCACCGGGGCCATGAAGCTTCGGCGTCCTGCACGCGAGATGGCCACTGCTTCTTCGCGTACGCGCCGCGGGAGGTCCTGCGCCATTGGGTGTGCAAGAAGGCGTCGGATCTCTTCGGTATTTCGCGCTAATAGTGCAGCACAAAGGCTGTCCAGATACGCGAGCATCGTAGGCCCCGGGAAAAACTACCTAAGCGTTAGGTACACATTGCAACTAATACACTTAA
>JBDSVO010000129.1:0-3128 GCA_039927215.1 Gemmatimonadaceae bacterium | reverse complement strand
GCGAACGACCATCGCCAGCCATTCTGGCGCGCGAGCGCTGGGACAATCTGCATTGGCAGCATCGTCAGCAGAAATCCGATAGACGTTTGAATTGTCAGCGCAGTGCCGACAGCATGCGCAGGAACTGATTCAGTAACCAGCGCGCTGAACTGCGCGCTGTCCGCGACTACAAAGAAGCCCCAGACGAGAGCAAGCGGCGCGAGCACCCACATGGAGGCGCCAAAAAGGAAGCCGACGAGAAGGCAGCAGGTTCCGCTCGCGGCGAGCGCGATTGTCACCAGTCGTTCGCGGCCGATGCGATCCGCTGTCAATCCGCCCCACACGCAGCCCGCGCCGCCCACGGCGATGGTTCCGAACGCAATGAGTGAGACGACCTCATCTCCCGGACTGCTCTCGGCGACAATTGCTGCGGCACTGGCCGCAAGAAACGCCGGAATCCAGGTCCAGAAGGCATACAGCTCGAACATGTGGCCGAGGTATCCTCCGGTAGCGAGACGCCACTCACGCACGCGAACCACGTCCGCAACAAGGGACCACGAAAAAGGCCGCGCCGCAAACGGGTATGGGCCTTCACGGTAGCCGAACCCGACCAGGAGAGCGGCGATCACGGCACCCGCCGACGCTGTGAGAACGACGGGCCGGACTCCAACACCCGGTATCGCGTGCACGAGATAAGGAGTTGCCTTTCCGATCGTGAGCGCTCCGACGATGGTGCCGATCGCAAGACCGCGCTGAGCCCGGAACCAGGTTGCGATCATCTTCATCGCCGGCGGATAAACGCCGGCCAGAAAAACACCAGTGAGAAAGCGTAGAACGAGTGCGGAGTGGAATCCGCCGGCCGCGAGGATCGCCGCATTCGCGATCGCTCCGGCAAGCGCTGCTGAGGCGAAGAGGAGACGGGACGGCAGGATGTCGGCAAGGTTGAGCGCTGCAGTGACTGCAGTGCCGATAACAAATCCGAGCTGCACGATAGTCGTGAGCCAGCCTGCCTGGGTGGAATCAAGATTCCACCCCGCACTAAGCTGAGGCGCTACCGCACTCGCCGCGAACCAGAGTGACATCCCGAGCAGCTCGGCTGCCGAGAGCAGCGCGAGCATCCGCCACCTGTTCGGGTGGGTATCCTCGTTCATTTGCGGAAATTAGCGCGGCCATCCAGCGGATGGCGACACTTATGAGGAACCAGATTCGCCTTCCGGCGGACGTAGGCAGGGAGGCCCGGCACATGCGATACTGACTACCGATGTCAACCACACGCGGAGAATCCGACCTCACGGTTCGAAGAGTCACGCAACTGCTGTGGCGCGCGCTCCGTCTTCGCTGCCCGAACTGCGGCGCCAAGGAATTGTTTGCCTCCTTCGGAAAGCTCAAACAGCGGTGTCCCGATTGCGGCCTGTGGCTCGAGCGTGGCGAGGGCGACTACTACCTCGGCGCATACATGGTCGCGCTCATCTTCATCGAGACCTTATTCGCGGTTGGATTCGTTGCGATTCTCATGATCACGTGGCCCGATCCGCCGTGGGACGCAATTCAGTGGGGCGGTGCGCTCGTTCTCGCCGCGGGCGTAATCGCCTGCTATCCGTTCTCGAAGACCATCTGGCTGGCGATCGACTTGATGTTCAGGCCGGTTACCCTCGATGATCTCTCAGCAGACGGGCCGATCGAGACGCACGGCCCGTTCGGCTGAGGCGCATCAACCACCGCTGGCGTTTACCGCGATTCGCCGCACACGAAGAAGTCGGAGCCCCTTCGGCTCGAACACTTCTTCGATGAGAAAGCTCGGGTCTGAAGCAATCGCGTCCCTCATGCGATCATGGGCTACGATGAAACGGTTCGTTACAACGAAGAACTCGGACACGTGCTCGCGCGCGAGCAGGTCGTTGATGACTGACACTCTGGGCGGCACCATATCATATAGGCGACGGGTTCTGCCGCGCAGAGTGTCTGGCGGCGGCGACATGTAAACCTTCAGTCGCTGTCGCAGGCTACCGGGGCGTCGGTCCTCGGCCGGTACGTTTGCGGATGGCGCGCGGGTGTCAACCAGACCGAGGCCACGATCGTAGTACAAGAGCTCTTCGGCGGCAGTGAAGGAGAGGGTGACGACCGGGCTTCCCTGCCCCGAGCGTTCCCGGAGCCATTGCCCTCCCGCTCGCCAGTCGGGGTTCGGAAAGTAAACGGTGAATCGATCCGTCTTTGCGTAATAGTTGCTCAGCACAACTGCGCCGAAGCACGCGACGAGAGCCGTGCTCAGAACGCGCGACCGCACCGATTGAAGCGATGCGATCCCGATGCCAACTGCGATCGCAAAGAACGGCAGCACGGACAGCGCACTTCGCTCGACGTAATAGCGCTTCGCACCCAGGAGTCCCACTACCATCAGCGCGAGTGGGAGTATCAGGAGCAGAAGTGCGAGCTCCCACCGTCGCGAGAATTCATCCCAGCGCGTGACGCGAGCTGCGCCGGGCGGCTCCGCATTGTTCGCGTGCAACAGCCCTCGAATCAGCAACCCGAGTAGCACCACCTGGATACAGACTATGGCACCCTGAGCGATGATCGTGCGCTCGGCCGGTCGGCCAAGTGCGCCCCCGATAACGAACCATTCGAGCATCAGGTTCCATGCTCCTGTCAGTCCGAACGCGCGGAGATGTCCAAGCGTGGTCGGGAGTGACGAGAAGTGCCACCTCACGAATAGATAGAACGCGAGAACGCTGGCGATCGCTCCGCCGATCCAGAGCGCACGCGCGCGCAAGCGGCGGTCGGGGAATGCGAGAAGCGTGAACGCGGCCAGGTACGCGACCGCGAAGTAGTGCGTGAAGACCATGCAGAAGGCGACGATCGCGTAGAAGGCATACCATCGCGCCGACGGCGACCGCCGAAGCTTGTGAAACAACCAGGTGCACGACGTTACGAGGAAAAGCAGAAGCGAGTACTGCCTCGCTTCCTGGGAATACCAGATGTGCGGCGGAGAGATGGCAAGAATGAAAGCGGCAAAGGGGCCAGCCCTCGGCCCGCCATACGCCGCAGCAAGGCGTGCTGTGACAACTATCGTCACCAGTCCGCAAACGAGCGGAAGCACGCGAATGGAGATTTCCGAATCACCAAAGAGGTGAACCCAGACGAACATCACCACC
>JBDSVO010000128.1:0-5511 GCA_039927215.1 Gemmatimonadaceae bacterium | reverse complement strand
CACGTGATGCTCCACGTGAATCGCGGCGAAGGTCTGACCATCGCCGCTTCGGAGGCACGACACATCTCCCAGATCGCGCGGCGCACGGTGATAAGCGATGATGCGCTGAGTGTTCTCATTCCCGTTCTCGAGGAGATCGGCGGCTACGATCACAGCCAGATCAGACTTCTGTTCGAAGAGCAGGGACTGCTCATTCAGGAGTGGGACAGCGTTCGCACCGACTGGCTGACCATCCGCGGCGGCCCAGTCCTCGCGGGATTCGGCGACTCGGCAGAAACGGAGGCAGGAGAATCGGGTCTCAGCCTGGTGGGCCGGGCATGATTCCGTACCTCGGCTACTTTGCCGGGATCCTCACGGTTGGATCGTTTCTCCCGCAAGTTATCCGCGTCTGGCGGACACGTCAGACGCGGGATCTCTCGCTCAGCATGTTCGCGTTGCTCTCGACTGCGAGCTCATTGTGGATCATCTACGGCGCTATCACGAGGGACTGGCCGGTCGTTGTGACGAACGTCGGAATGGTGGCGTTGAACGCCGCGATAGCAACCGCGAAGGTGCGGTACAGCTAGGAGTTTTGCGAAGGCGCGCGCCTCTCGCGCCGCGCGTACGGTTCTTCGCGTGCGCCGCTTCCCTTCTTATTCTTGCCAGTCCAGTCGGCGCACAATGGCCGAATGCGCGAAGCTCCGGATGGGATACGGGCTCGACCTGTTATGAAGTGTTCGTCCGCTCCTTCTATGACAGCGACGGCGACGGCATAGGTGACATCAACGGGCTCATTCAGAAGCTCGACTACATCAATGATGGCGGTCACAGCCAACGGAACGACCTCGGCGCTCGTTGCATCTGGCTCATGCCGGTCGCCGAATCGCCCAGTTATCACGGCTACGACGTAACGAACTACTACCGCGTCGAGCCCGACTACGGGACGAACGCGGACTTCAAGCGACTGATTGCCGAGGCGCATCGTCGGGGCATCAAGGTGTTGGTCGACCTGGTGCTGAATCACGCGTCGAGCGAGCACCCTTTCTTCAAGGAGGCGTTACGTGACACAGCCTCTGCCCATCGCGACTGGTTCGTGTGGTCGCCGAAGAAGCCGGTAAACGTGGCCTGGGGTTCGGAAGTGTGGCACCACTCCCCGGAGCGAGACGAATACTACTACGGACTTTTCTGGCACGGGATGCCGGACCTCAATTACAAAACCCCCGCTGTCCGCGAGGAAGCGAAGAAAATTGCCCGGTTCTGGCTGCGCGAAATGGGCGTAGATGGATTTCGCCTCGACGCTATTTCGTTTTTGGTCGAGGAAAACGGACAGCTGCTCCATACCTCCGGTACTCATGCCTTCCTCAGGGAGTTCTCGGCGTATGTCCGTACCGTCGCACCAGGAGCGGCCACAATCGGCGAGGTGTGGGACAGCACCGGCGCGATGCTCCCGTACTATCCGGACCAGCTCGATGCACACTTTGCGTTCGACATATCCAATGCAATCATCGAAGCAGTGCGCACGTCATCCGCAAAGAAACTCTTCCCTCCGGTAATGCGCCTGCAGCGAGAACTTCCGGCAAATCGCTGGGCGCCGTTCCTGCGCAATCACGACCAGACACGAACGATGATGGAGCTCGGCGGAAGTGTTGCGCGCGCAAAACTGGCCGCGACGATCCTGCTCACTCTTCCTGGCGTGCCGTTTGTCTACTACGGTGAGGAGATCGGAATGTCGGGGAACAAGCCGGACGAGCGTCTCAGGACACCGATGCAGTGGAGCCGTCGACACTCCGCGGGCTTCACGCGTGGCCACGCCTGGCAGCCGCTCCAGTCTGATTCCAGCTCGGCGAACGTGCAGATGCAACATGCCGATTCTGGTTCATTGCTCAACCTCTATCGGCGCCTGATCCATCTTCGAGCAGAGAATCCAGCGCTCGCCTCAGGTGACCTCGTTCCGCTGACGACGAACAGCGACGTGGTGGCTGCGTACCTTCGTCGCAACGGTGCCAGCAACGTGCTGGTCGTAATCAACCTGGGCGGGACGGCGCTATCCGGCGTGAGGGTCTCCTCGCCTGACGGCGCACTCCCGGCCAGGCAATACACACTGAGAAATATTCTCGACGGTCAATTGGCCGCGCGGCTGGTGGTACTTTCGGATGGACGGATCCGAAGCTACGTCCCCTTCCCGACGCTCGGGCCGATGCAAAGTCATCTGTTCGACGTTTTCCCGCGCGCCCGCTGAAACATTGGCTTCATATGGACATGACTCGCGGTTTATGCTGACTTTCTTTCTACTGGGACGATGCGACGATCCGTTGCTGAGTGTTGCGCCGCTTCAATTACCTCGAGCGCGGCGACGGAGTCCGCCGGATCGACAGGCGGCGGTCCGCCGCTTCGTAATGCGTTGACGACTCCTTCGTAAAATTGCTGGTACCCTCCGACTTCGGTAGGAATCGGCTGCGCATCGTCGCCGGTGCCGAGAAGTCCCCAGGCGTCACGAGGGTCTTCTCCGAATCCTGTTGAGTCGAGCTTGGGATTGGCTCGCAGTGCGGCTTCCTGCACGTCGAGCCCAAACTTGACGTACGCCGCCTTGCTGCCGAGCACACGAAAGCGAGGACCGAGCTGTGCCGCAACTACGCTCATGAACAGGTGTGAGCGCACGCCTGACACATGGGTAAGCGCGACGAAAGCGTCGTCATCCACTTCGACAGATTCGCGGCGGCGGTCGAGCTCAGCGTACACGTGGCTCGCCGGCCCGAAGAGAACCAACGCCTGGTCGATGAGATGACTGCCCAGATCATAGAGGAGTCCGCCGGCTTCCTCGGGAGCGCCCTCCTCGCGCCAGCCGCCCTTGGGAACTGGACGCCATCGCTCGAAGCGTGATTCGAACCGCAGCGGACGACCAAGGGCGCCCTCAGCCAGCAGGCGCCGAACAGTAAGAAAGTCGCCGTCCCATCGGCGATTCTGAAACACGGTCAGCATGCGCTCTCGCCCACGAGCTTCGTCGATGAGACGACGACCCTCAGACGCTGTTCGCGCGAGCGGCTTGTCGATGACGACATGCAAATCCGCAGCGAGGGCTGCCGACGCAAGCGGCACGTGCGTTCGATTTGGCGAAGCGACGACAACAAGATCTAGATCGGCCGCCCCATTCCACAGCTCTTTGGCGGCGTCAACGACTCTGGCGCTGGGATGCGCTCGCCGAGCTTCTTCCTGCCTCTCGGGGTTGCTTGTTACGATTGCAGCAAGCGTGAGCCCCGCGGTTGCTTCGATCAGCGGCCCGTGAAAGACCGCCCCTGCGAGCCCGTACCCGATCAGTCCGACGCGAATTGGGCTCGTCGGATCTGCAGTCGTGGAAATTGTCAGTAGCGTTCCGTTGCCGGTTGGAACGTCCGCCAGCGGTGCCAGAATTCCTGGCTGACGTTGAGCGGACCCTGCATCACGAGACTCTGCGGATGCATCGCCCGTACCTGTTGGCTGCGACGCGATTGCCGCAACCTGTTGGCCGTGACCCGTCGGCCGGAATCCATAACGCGTAACGGCTCACAGATAACGGCTGACGGGTGACAGCCAACAGGTACGGACAACGCGTGTCGGGGCCTATCTGAAGTAAATCCAGACGGCTCCAATCGTCGCGGCAAGAAGCACCGAAAGCAGGATCGTCAGGCGACGCTCGGCCGGAGTGTCGGACGCATCCACCTCCTTTGTCGCAGTCTGGAGTGTAAGGTCAGCAACACGTTCCGGCGCCGGCGGCGGAGTGAGGAAGCTGACTACTATCAGGATCGCGCTGCAAAGTGCGAATAGCAGTGCCGCGAAATGAAGGAAGTTGATCCCCGCAATCCACGACCACAGCGTGTCGGGCGGCAGCTTGGACTTCGAGAGCTCGAGTACGAGTCGGGCGAAGCCAATCACGAAGCCAGTCCACAAAGCGGCGAGCGCGCCTTGCCCGTTAAGCCTCGGGCTCATTATTCCAAGGAGAAAGCAGGCCGCTATGGGCGGCGCAATATAGGCCTGGACGCTCTGAAGATAGATATAGAGCTGAGGCGAGATGTATTTCATGAAAGGGATCCACGCCAGACCGAGAACAACCAGGATCACCGTTGCCAGGCGTCCAACGGCGACCAATCGCGCTTCGCTCGCGTCAGGTCTCCATTTGCGGTACACGTCCCACGTCAACAGAGTGGAGGCCGAGTTGAACGCGGATGCGAGGGAGCTCATGAGCGCAGCGAGCATTCCCGCGAGGACCAGGCCCTTGAGTCCCACGGGGAGTAGCCGCGAGACGAGCACCGGAAAGGCGGAATCGGTCGAACCCGCCCTTACGTCCGCATACAGAGCCGCGGCAATCATGCCCGGAAGAACGAAGATGAACACAGGCAGGATCTTCAGAAATCCGGCGAAGATGGTGCCGCGACGCGCCTCTTTCACATTGCGTGCGGCGAGCACGCGCTGCACGATGACCTGGTCAGTACACCAATACCATATGCCGAGGATCGGTGCTCCGAACAGCACTCCGGTCCAGGGAAAGTCCGGGTGGCTCGACGGCTTCCACATGGAGAAGAAGTCGGGCGGCACGCGGGCCTCGAGCCCGGACCATCCGCCGACCGCCCCCAGACCCACGAACGTCAGCGTCACCGCGCCGACAACAAGCACGACCGTCTGCAATACTTCAGTATAGATCACCGCGCGGAGCCCGCCGAAAATCACGTACAGCCCGGTGATGACGACAAGGATTGCCGCGCTGGTCCAGAAATCGAGGCCGGTCACTGCCCGCATTACGACCCCACCCGCGAACAGCGTCACGCTGATCTTGGTGAGAACGTAGCCGGCGATGGACACCCACGTGAAGTACGCGCGCGAAGCCGGGTTGTAGCGACGCTCGAGAAACTCCGGCATCGTGTAAACGCCGCTTCGCAGGTAGAACGGAACGAACAGCCAGCCGAGGAGCAGCAGGATGAAGCTGGCGAGCAGCTCGAAGTGGCCAACAGCAAGCCCGCTGGCTGCTCCCGTCCCTGCCAACCCGACGAGATGCTCGCTCCCGATGTTTGAGGCGAACAGGCTCGCGCCTACTGCGAGCCAACCCACATCGCGCCCAGCAAGGAAGTAATCGGAGCTGACATTCTTCTCGCGCCGGGCGGCCCATAACGCGATCCCTCCCAACACGAGGAAGTACGCCGCGATCACCAGCAGGTCCACGATCCCCAGATTCGTCATGGCGTTCGTTTAGTGAGAGGTTGTGCGCTCCGCTGAGACCCGGAGCGCAGCGGATGCAGCAGCTGAAGCATGTCGTTGTTTCGCGCAGCCACGATCATACGGTCGCCGCGTGCGCGCCGGAGCGACGCAAGCCTGCGAATCTGTCCTTCAATCGCAACTCCGCTTTTTTCCATTTCAACCGACACAAAACGACCGCTTCCATCCCCGCGAAGCAAGAGGCCGTAGCTGGCGTCGTAGCGGCCGCGGACCGGGGTCACCCCGTAAAAGTTGCCCCCCAGGACAAGATCGATCTTCCGGTCGCCGTCAAAATCCTCGGCCAGAACG
>JBDSVO010000127.1:0-5181 GCA_039927215.1 Gemmatimonadaceae bacterium | reverse complement strand
GAAACAGGTTTAGGGCAGCGGCGTCAACTGTCATTGGGCTAAGCACATACGCCGATCCGGCAAAGGCAACCAAGGCGAACCTGTCATTCGGTGAGAGTTCCCTCAACCTGTCGACAACTTGCTTCATTTTCGCGAGCCGGTCGGGTTGCTCGTCGCGCGCCAGCATCGATGTTGAGGCGTCGAGTGCCAGAACGACATCGATGCCCGCCTGATTCACAACCGTGCGCTCGACTCCCCACCGCGGGCCGGCCAAGGCGATCGATGCGAAGAGCGAAGCGAGGCCAAGTCGGAGCGGACGCCACTTGGACGCACGCACGGTTTCCGGCGCCAGGCGGGCGACCATCTGCGGTGTCCCGAGATGCGCCAGCCGCTTGGCCCGAACGCGACGGGCATGGATGACAAGCCAGGTCGTCGCCACTGGCAATACCACTGCAAGCGCGAGCGCCCATGGCCAGGTGATGAAACGCAGGTACATCATCATGGTATCGGCGCCTTCCACGCGACGAGCGCCAGCTCCCCGAGCAATGCGGCGAGCGCAAGTCCTACGAACCAGCGGTACAGCTCGGTGTAGCGCACATACGATCGCGACTGCACCGGCACGCGCTCCAGGCGGTCGATCTGCCCGTAGATCCGCTCGAGCGCCGCTGCGTCACGAGCGCGGAAATATCTTCCGCCGCTCAACGCAGCAACCTGACGCAGAAGTGCCTCATCGATTTGAACCGGCTGCATCTCGAACCGAAGTCCGAAGACTCCTCTCCCCACCGGCACCGGGGCGAGTCCTTCGCTTCCCACGCCGATTCCGTAAATCTTGATCCCGTAAACCGCGGCAGCCTTCGCCGCTGAAAGAGGATCGACATCGCCGCGGTTATTGACGCCATCAGTGAGCACAATCATCACCCGCGACTTTCCCGGCGCGTCGCGCAAGCGATTCGCCGCGGTCGCGATTCCGGTTCCGATCGCGGTTCCATCTTCCAGTTGTCCCGCCTGGAGGTTGTCGACTGATTTGAGAACGACGTTGTAGTCGGTGGTCAGCGGCACCTGCGTCAGCGCTTCGCCGGCGAATGCAACGATCCCGATTCGATCGGACTGCCGGGCGATGATGAATTGCTTCACCTTCGCCTTCGCAACCTCGAGGCGATTGTTCGGACGGAAATCCTCGGCCAGCATCGAGCTGGATAGATCGATTGCAAGAACGATGTTGATGCCGGACGCGGTGATGTTCTCGACGCGCGCTCCCGTTCGCGGCCGAGCAAGAGCGATGATCATCGATGCCAGCGCAACGTTGCGAAGTACGAAGATCGCGCGGGCGATGGCGCGGCCGGCACGAGGCCCTCGCGCGAGAACGCCCGTGCGCGAGAAGACAATCGCTCCAGGCGCATTGCGCCGACGCCACAGCCACCATATCGGCAGCAGCACAAGCAGGAGCAGAGCTTCGGGAGTCTGAAGCTCGAGGCCGAGGATGTTGACGCTACCGAACATGCTCATGCTGCTTTCTTCTCCGTCTTTTCCTTCTCGAGCTGAACGAAATGGTCTTCAACCTGACGCACGATTGCCCGCGCCTGCGCACCAAGCGCTTGCGCATCTGCCGGCGACACTCGCTGCCGCGCGAACTTCACCAGATCCGCGGTCCCTAGCAGATGCTCGAGTCCACCGGCATACGGGCGTATCGGCGCGGCGCCGGCGAGAAGCTCGCTTGTTGTCTGCGAGCGCTGAATACCATCGACTCTCGCTGCGAGGTAATCGCGCAGCACGTCCGTCATCAATGCGACGTGACGCTCCGGCTCACCAGTCTCGACAAGCCGCATTGCCTCGACGCAAGCGAACTCTCGCTCCGCGGTTTCAAACGGCGGCAATGGCGCAGCACGCCGGCGGCGGTACCAGCGCCAGAGCCACCACAGCAGAGCGGCGAGCAGTATCGCGGCGAGCAGCGCAAGCCAAGGCAACCAGTTGAACGGCTGCAGAACGATTGGCGGCCGAGGCGGCCTGGGCTGCCGGAGCGTGGTGTCCGCGGGCAACACGGAGCGAACGAAAACGGTCTGCGAGTTGAGGGAGATGTAAGCAGTCCTTCCGGCTACTGTGACCGCAATACTTCCGAGCCCGAGCGGCTGTGGTCCAACATCCCACGCAGCGAACCGATACGCCGCCGCTCGCGTCGTTCCCGATGAATCGGTGGTCGCCGAATCGACGAACGGCGCCCCGATGATCTGCGCTGCGGTAGGAGATGCACCAATCGCGGAGTCGACGACCAGCGGAAACTGAATATTTGCTCCAACTGGCGCGCGAACCTTGAGCAGGACGATGAATCGTTGCCCGACCGTCACAGTGTCAGGTGTCACGCGCGAACCGAGCTGCACGGGAAAAGGAGATGCGACTGGCGGAGGCGCCGCGGGACGCGACGGCGCCGGAACCTGCAACAGCCAGAAGAACAACAAAAAGATCATCGCCTGCGGGCCTGCGTCTCGCGGGAGCGGAAGAATTTGAGGAGCGGCTCGATGTAGTTGCCGTCGGTGCGCACTGGCACTTCATCGATGGCGAGTCGTCGTAGGAGATGACGTCGCTCGTCGCGCTCGATTGTCACACTTTTCGCGAATTCGCTGCGTACGACGGCCGAACTGGTGTCGATCTCGACGTGTTGCCCCGTCTCCGGATCCACGAACCGCGCGAGTCCGATGTCCGGCAGCTCCCTCTCACTCGGATCATCAACGGTGACTGCGACAACATCATGGCGCTGAGCGAGAATCTTCAGCGAGTGCTCGATATTCTCCGCAACAAAATCAGAGATGAGGAAGATGATCGCTTTCTGCTTCAGCGTACGCGCGAGGTGATCGATCACCGCCACCAGGTTCGTTCCCTTTCCAGCCGGCTCGAATGACAAGAGGTCGCGCATGATCCGAAGCACGTGCTTGCGCCCTTTCCTCGGCGGCACGACGTACTCTATGCGATCCGTGAACAGAACGACGCCAACGCGATCGTTGTTGCGCACCGCGGACATTGCGAGCACGGCGGCGAGCTCGCTTGCGAGCTCGCTCTTGAAACGATTCACAGTTCCGAAGCGCTCTGATCCCGATAAATCAACCGCGAGCATCACCGTCAGCTCGCGCTCCTCGACGTATCGCTTGACGAACGGTCTTCCCATTCGCGCGGTGACGTTCCAGTCGATGATGCGAACCTCGTCTCCCGGCTGATATTCGCGGACCTCGGAGAACTCCATCCCCTGGCCCTTGAACACGCTGCGGTACTCGCCTGTAAAGACTGAGTTCACGAGTCCCCGCGTGCGGAGCTCGATGAGCTTTACCTGCCGAAGTATCTCGGGAGGAACACCTTTGCGAACGGCCTCGCCACCTGCATGCGTGGGGTGCGCTGTAGCACTGAGTCTTTCGGACGGCGAGACAGCCGGAGAGGAAGACCGCGGATCGAAGACCTGCGCAACTTTCGCAGGCTTTGACCCGCCGCGCCACCGGCCGATCGAAATGCGGCGCGGACTCACGGCGTTGCGATGGCGTCCAGCACACGCGTTACGATGGCGTCGCTGGTCACCTCTTCGGCCTCTGCTTCGTAAGTCGTCAGCACGCGGTGCCGCAGCACGTCTGGAGCGATCGCCTTTACGTCTTCCGGTGTGACGAACGCTCTCCCGCGCAGGAATGCGTGTGCCCTCGATGCCTGCGCCAGTGCCAGCGTGGCACGCGGGCTCGCTCCATACTCGATGAGCGGCGCGAGGTCCTTGAGTCCTGACTCTGCCGGGAACCGCGTTGTGTGGACGATCTGAACGATGTAATCCACGATCCGCTCATCCATGTAGAGCTCGGCGATGCGTTGCCGTGCCGCCATGATTTCCTGCGGCGTCGCGACGTGGCGAACGGGTATCGCTGCACCACTTGCCATGCGGCGCAGGATTTCCTTCTCTTCCTCCCGTGTCGGGTAACCGACGTGGAGCTTCAGCATGAAGCGGTCGACCTGCGCTTCAGGAAGCGGATAAGTTCCTTCCTGCTCGATCGGGTTCTGTGTCGCGAGAACCAGGAACGGCTCCTCGAGCTTGTAAGTCGTTCCGCCGATCGTCACCTGCTTCTCCTGCATCGCCTCGAGAAGCGCCGACTGAACCTTTGCCGGCGCGCGGTTAATCTCGTCGGCGAGAATTATGTTTGCGAAGATCGGACCCTTCTTGATGCTGAACTGTCCGTTCGACTGATCGTAAATCTGTGTGCCGAGTATGTCCGCGGGGAGCAGGTCGGGCGTGAACTGAATTCGCTGGAAGCTCGTGCTGATGGTTTCGGCTAGAGTTCGAACCGCCAGAGTCTTTGCAAGTCCCGGCACACCCTCGAGCAAAACGTGTCCGCCGGTGAGAATGCTGATGAGCAATCGCTCGATCATGTAGTTCTGGCCGACGATTCGTCGCCCCACCTGGTCGACGACATCGTGCATCAGCGAGGTATCAGCTGCGGGGGGCGCTTGTGTAGCCACGTTTGTTTCTCCGGTGTCGAGTTAACCCCGTTTGTTTCTGCTCCTTCTACTCTATGAGCGCGCCAATAATGTCGCGTTCACGCCCGGTGAGTGCACGAGTCGCGCCGGACGGAAGTTCGCCCAGCTTGACCGGACCAAATTGGGTGCGGACGAGTCGCTCGACGCTTAAACCGAGTGCGTCGCACAGCCGCCTGACTTCGCGCGTCCGACCTTCGGCAAGGGTTATCTCGAGCTCCCACAACCCCCTGCTGAGGTTGTGCGCGCGAACGTCGAGCGGCTTCACCCAGCCATCCTCGAGCTCTACACCGGTTCGCACCGCGCGGACCGCGGCCGCTCCGTCCCCGCGCACAGTTACCAGATACGTCCGTTCCACCTCTTTGCTCGGGTGGGTCAGCTTGTGCGCCGCTTCCCCGTCCGTCGTGAACAACAGAACACCCTCAGTCATGTAGTCGAGCCGGCCGACGTAGGTGAGTCCAGGCTTTTGTGGAACGAGGTCGAAGACAGTGCGTCGCCGGCGAGGATCTGTCTTCGTCGTGAGAACTCCGGCGGGCTTGTTGAGGACAATCCAGAAATCGACACCCCGCGCTGCGAGCGGCTTTCCGTCGACCGTGATCTTGTCGGACTCGATGTCGACGGTCTGACCAGTCTTTGCCGTTTCACCATTGATCAGCACGCGACCCGCGGCTACCAGCTCTTCAGCTTTACGGCGTGACGCGACCCCCG
>JBDSVO010000126.1:0-9925 GCA_039927215.1 Gemmatimonadaceae bacterium | reverse complement strand
CCGGGAGCTCGTTCGGCTCGAAGTCAGGTCCCAGCTGAACGAGCACAGGCCCGAGCTTCGGGCCGAGCTCGCGGATTCGCTCGTAGAACTGCAGAGATATTCCGGCTGAATCGCGAAGCCGCTGCTCATGCGTGACCTCCTGCGGCATCTTGAGCGAGAACACGAATCCCGGTGGCGTGCGATGCGCCCACGACTCGAGCGCTGTCGCCGCGGGAACTCCGTAGAAAGTCGAATCGACTTCGACGGAATCGAAGGCCCGTGAGTACACCGAGAGAAAGTCGGCAGGGCGCGTGTTCACCGGATAGAATGGCCCGATCCACGCCTCGTAGTTCCAGCCCTGAGTGCCGACGTAAATGTTATCGTTCACAGTCGTGAATCGGCTCGTCGTCCGGTTGGATGTCAAGGGACAATTCTGGTCCTGAAATTGCCCTTTATCCCGGCAAGGAAGTGCAGATCCGCGATTTTGATTCCAAGGGGGAATTATGGACCGAAAAGACAATCTCGACCCGCGAAACAGCGGTGTGTTGCCGAACGATCGCCCGGGCATCGGAGACGATGTCGGTGAGGCAGTAGGTGGAGTGTCAGGTGTAGTGGCAGGCGCAGCGATAGGCTCGGCCGCCGGACCAATCGGAACGATCATCGGCGGGATTGCAGGGGCAGTCGGCGGATGGTGGGCCGGACGCGCCGTCGCGGATGCCGCGCATCAGTTCACGCACGACGACGACTCGTATTTCCGCGAGAGCTTCGAGAAACGAAGTGACCGCCTCGCGGACCGAAGCTACGACGATGTTCGCCCGGCGTACCAGCTTGGCCACGTCGCCAGCATGAATCCTGATTACAACGGAAGATCGTTCGACGAGATCGAACCCGATCTTCAGAAGGGCTGGGGCAACGATCTTCGCGCCCGCCACGGCGATTGGACCGCGGTGCGACCGTACGCCCAGGAAGCGTACAGCCGCAACCTTTCATCGGTCACCAGCCGTGAGCGAGCCAACCGGCTCGAGAACTCCACCGAGAATCTCTCCGATAACCTCGGCGACTCGGCGAAACGGGGCGCGAATCGTGTCATCGATGCGGTGGACAACGTGAAAGACCGGATCGACAACAATCCGGCTTCCGTGCCTGGGCGCGATCCAACGGACAAGAGACTCTAGCAAGCTCTAGCTACGGAAATGAGAGGCCGCCGAACTGGCGGCCTTTTCATTTACACCGTAAGGCCTTTGCCAGTTCGTCAGCGGAAGCGCGACAACAAGCAGACGAACGAGCATTATTAGGCTTCCCAAACCAGAAGCCCAATGTCGCCATTCGCCATAAGCGTTCGAGCATGTCTGTTTGTCGGGTCGGTTGCCTGGCTCGCCGGCTGCAATCCGGCCGATGATCGAAAAGGCGCAACCGCGAGCGACACAACCGCGACTGCTCGGACTCCATTCGGCGCCTTTGCGGACGTCTACTTTGATTCCCTGTTCGCGTACAACCCGTCATATGGCACCGCCGCGGGATTTCATCAATACGACTCGCGCATAGAGGACCGCTCGGGGCAGAACGTGACGCGGCGCATTGCGACACTGAAATCGTTTCAGCAGAAGGTCGATTCTCTCGGTGCCGGCCAGCTGACGGCGGACGATTCGATTGACGCGGCAATGCTGAGCGGGGCGATTCGCTCGGAGATTCAGGAGCTCGAGCAGCTTCAGACCTGGAAAAAGAATCCGATGGGTTACGTCGGACTGCCGGGCAATGCAGTCGACCTGCTGATGAAGCGTAACTTCGCGCCACCTGCCGAACGACTCCGGTCGGTAACCGCCCGTCTTCGCGGAGTCCCGGCGCTGATGGCGGCCATGCGCGCGAACGTCTCGAACCCTCCGAGGGAATTCACTGATCTTGCCATCAGAATTGCTGGAGGGTCGGTGGGATTCTTCAGGAATGACATTGCAACCTGGGCGCGGGGCGCCGCGGGCAGTGACAGCGCGGCGCTGCGCGAGTTCACGGTGGCTAACGATTCCGCTGCGGCCGCGCTCGATTCGGCCGCGAAGTGGCTCAAGTCCGATCTGCTTCCCCGATCGAAGGGCTCATACGCAATCGGTGCGAAAGCGTTTGCCGACAAGCTCCTCTACGACGAGATGGTCGATACCCCGCTCGACCGCCTCCTCGCCCTCGGCGAAGCAAACCTCGAGAAGGACTACCAGGCGTTCGTTGCGACCGCGCGTGAAGTCGCGCCGGGAAAGACTCCTCAACAAGCGATGGCGTCGCTCGAAGATGAGCACCCAACGGCTCAGGATCTCATCTCTTCGGCAAAAGCGACAATCGAGGGAGCCAGACAATTCCTGGTTGATAAGAAGATCGTGGAAATCGCGTCAGACGTACGTCCGACTGTAATGGAAACCCCTCCGTATGCCCGAAGCGGGGGCTTTGCCTCCATGGACACCCCCGGCGCGTACGAGACGAAAGCGACCGAGGCGTTCTACTATGTCACGCCGCCGGAGAAAGATTGGGACGCAAAACACGTCGAGGAGCATCTTCGACTTTTCAACCCGAGCGTGATGAACATCATCACGGTTCATGAAGCGTTTCCGGGACACTACCTGCAATTCATCTACAGCAAGCAGTTCCCAACCAAGACGCGCAAGCTGCTCTCAGCTTCGAGCAACTCCGAGGGATGGGCACATTACGCCGAGCAGATGATGATCGAAGAAGGATTCGGGGGTGGGAATCCGAAAGCGCGCCTTGCCCAGCTCTCGGAGGCGTTGCTGCGCGACTGCCGCTGGGTAGTCGGGATGAAGGAGCATACTCAGGGCATGTCGGTCGAGGAGGGCTCGAAGAAATACTTCACGGATAAGTGCTTCCAACAGCCCGCGAATGCATACGAAGAGGCCCGGCGCGGCGCCTACAATCCGACGTACCTGTACTACACGCTGGGGAAACTTCAGATCTACAAGCTGCGCTCCGATTACCAGAAGGCGAAGGGGAACGCATACTCGCTTGGGGACTTTCACACGCAGTTCGTGAAGCAGGGCGCCGTGCCGATAAAGTTGATTCGCCGGATACTCCTTCCGGGCGATACGGCTTCGCTGCTTTAAGCTCAACTTGAACGGCCAGGTATTACTTCGCCGTTGGCTTTCGTAGGTGCACTAGCGGTACGTCTCAAAAAACCCGCTTCCGGTCCCGGCGATCGGTGATCCGCCTACGCGGCCGGAAACGCGAGCTGTGCCCTTCATCTGAATGAAGTAGGGCCGCGTCGTGTTTCCGGCGGTCACTTTCGGAGACTTGTCTCCATCCTTGCGACCAACGAATGGCGTCGCGATTCCGGACTCGTAGCGCGTGTCCGTTCCAATTGCGTCCTCGATCGATAGCTCGACACTGAGTGTGTCGTCCCCGCGAACGTCGGCGAACGTCGCACGCGTGGGGACGCGAATGCTGCGCCCGTGGACGACTATCTCGCGGTTGTCCTCGTAAGCAATGCTCCTGGGGCGGAATACCGAGCGGAAGCCAAGCGAGTCAACCAGGTACACGAGAAGCGGCGTAGCCCTGCCCTGGCCCTCGGGGCCGATCACGCGGCCATACAATATTGTATAGTTGCCCGCACGCGAGGCGCCCCAGTCCCACGTAATTCCGCGCCAAACGCCCCAGTTATGATCGTGGTAAGACTGAGCATTCTCGAACTGCTCACACGTACCCGTGACACAAATCTGGCCCGTTGCCGAGGCACGCAGGCCCGGAACCGTATAGCCGGAAACGAAATCACCCGAAGAGTAGGTAGCCCCAGGAAAGTAGGCCCCAGGACTTGGCGTAACGACGAGCGAGACATTGATGGTGCCGGATCCATTTGCTTCGGCCGCTGCCGCGCGCACGACGTAATTCCCATTGCGGTCTACTGACACCGTCGAGCTGCCAAGCTTTAGATCTGCTTTGGTGGTCGAGAACTGCACGCGCTCGCGCGGGATCAACGACACGAACTTCCTGGATGCGCGGCCTTGCTCCCGCAGAGTGATGGTGACGCTCCCACCCCAGTCGTTCCCGCGAACATCTCCGCCGACGATCAGTGAGATGAACGCCCAACGCTTCCTGTCAGCCGACAAAACGTTGAAGTAGTGCCACTCCGCCCAGCTCTCGGCGTTGGCGACGCTGTCCGGCGGAGTGTGAAAGTGATCTGTCTCGTGGCGCAGCTCGGCAAGCGACGGAGAAATCCATTTGCGGTCACCTTCGTCATCCATCCAGCTTCCGGCCTTGATGTCGAGCGGCGCATTCACCTTCGCATTCGCTGACGGACTCTCACCCGCTGCCCGGACTGTCCATTCGTCACCAGGCCGCACGTACATATAGAGCACGCGGCCGTCAATCTGGGGCGCGACGCCGGAGACGAGCGACGCAAGCCGCGGCGACGCGAGCAGCTGGCGATAGATGAACCGGCTGTGGTCTATGGAGAAAAAGAGTCCGCCAACGCCCCCCGTCTTCATCACCTCAACATCGATCCCCTGAGGCAAAACCGTGATCGAGCCGCCGCCGACAAGCTTCTCGTCGCGGGCCTGCGAAAGCAGCGCCTCTCCAACAGAGAGAAGCACGATCATCACCGCGACCCCAACGCCATATCCGAAGAACAGCAGAACCGAACGCCAGGGGCGATAAACGATATTCCGAAACGCGAGAAGGGAAATCATCAGTCAGCCGTCGACGATTAGCCCGTCGCGCATGTGGATCTTCCGATTCGCGGCGCTCGCCAGCTCCTCGTCGTGCGTTACAACGATCAGCGTGGTTCCGTCCCGGTTGAGCTGGCCGAAGAGCGCGATTATTTCTGCTCCGGTTCTCGCGTCGAGCTCACCGGTGGGCTCATCGGCGAGAAGAATTGCGGGACGATTGGAGAGCGCGCGCGCAATCGCCACGCGCTGCTGCTCGCCGCCAGAAAGCTCGGATGGCCGGTGCCGCTCTCTGTGCCCGAGCCCGACATAAGTCAGCAGCTCTTTCGCCCGTGAGAGGCGATCCGTTTTCGAAATCCCAGCCTCGGCCATCGGCAGCTCGACATTCTCGCGGGCGGAGAGAGTCGGCATCAGATAGAACCGCTGAAAGACGAATCCGATGTTGCGTAGCCGAAATGATGTTGCTTCGCGATCGATCATGCGCGCGACGTCGGTGCCATTAATGACAACCGAGCCGCTGGTCGGCCGGTCGATTGCGCCGAGCAGATTCAGAAGCGTTGACTTTCCACACCCTGATGGACCGACTATCGCCACGTAATCGCCGGCTGGCACATCGAAGCTCACGCCGCACAGCGCATGCACTAGTTCCTTGCCGAAGGAATAGTCGCGCGTGAGCCGTCTCGCTTCGACGACGGAGGGTACCTCTCGCAAACCAATGCCTTTCGCGCCCGGCTTCGCGCTCTCGATGCTCGTCACGCGATTGCTTCCTGCCGAAGGGTCGTCGCGATAGGCAGCGATGACGCGCGAAGCGACGGATACACACCAGCTGCGATTCCCGACAGCGCGAGAAGCCCGAGCGCGGTCCATGCCGCCTTCGGCTGGAAAAGGAAGAAGTCAATCGCCTCGGGCAGGCCCGGGAACGATGACAGAATTCCGTTGAGGTACCGGCCGGTCACGAGTCCGAGCAGCAAGCCCGCGAAAGCACCGACAAGGCTGATTGCCATGCCTTCGAGGACGATTTGCTCAACGATGTGGCTCCGCGACACTCCGAGGGCGCGCATCACCGCAATCTCTCCTACACGTTCATTGACGGACACCGTGATCAATGTCGTCACCAGCAGGAATCCAACAAAAAGGCTTACTATCCCGAGAATGACAGCGAGCTGCCGGAAATACCGCAGGCGCTCATCTATCTGGGCGAGCGCGGATTCGGTCGATATAACGGTGGAGTTCAGGTTCTGCATTTTGATCCATTGAATCGCCGAGTCGAGGTTAACCCCTTCGCGCACACGAATCATGAACAGTGATGCCTCGTCCTGCCGGTCACGGCCGCTCATTTTCCACATCGTCTCCAACGGCATCGCCGCAGCTCGTTGACGCGCCGCTCCGTAGAGGAAGCGCACACGCCCCGTGAGTACGAAAGTTCGTGACCCCAAATACTCCCTCGTTTGCGAGTCGTATCCGGTGGCGACTGTCAGCGTATCTCCAATTCGGGTCCCTGTTTCCCTGATGAATTCTTCGTTTCCGACAATTGCATTTGGAGCAATCGGGTCTGTTCCCGCCAATAGCTCGTAGTCTCCCTGCACACGTGGGTCGAGGCCCAGCGCAGAGCTGGTGATCACTCGACCATTCCGCGGCACGTGAATGGTCCCGCCGAGCACAGCGCTTACAGCGGTGAGATCGGGATTTCGACGCAGCTGCACCAGAGCGCGGCGCGTATGCTTGATAGTCGCGTCCGTATCGAATGGGAGCGTGCCCTTGGGGGCTAGACGCAGTTGAAACCCGCGGGAGACGAGAAGTCGCCGAAACGACTCGCGCATGCCCGTGGACATCATGACCATGTCGAGGAGCATCGCCGCGGCGACAGCGACGCCGAGCATCGCCAGCAGCGTTCGCGTACCGTGTCTTCTGAGGGAAGCCCACGCAAGAGTGAACGGCACTATCGCCCGAAGAGAATGAGGGGCGGAGTCCGTACGAGACGGAGCGAGGCAAGAAACCCGGCGGCAATGCCCAGCACGAGAGACAACACCACAGCCAGCGTGACGATAGACGGCGTCACGACCGAGAAGGCTAGCGGTGTGCGGTAGACCCCGCGGAAGTACCAGTTCACGAACTGAGAGCCAACCCACCCGACGCCCACGCCGAGACCGCTACCCACCAGGGCGAGCAGCGCGGCTTCGATAACAACCGCCCGCATTACGCTTTGCCGGGAGATTCCCATCAGCCGGAGAGCGGCCACGTCCCGCCGCCGCTCCTCAACCTTGAGAAGCATAATGCAGAGAAGAAAGATGGCGCTGGCAACGATCGTAATGACGCCAATCGCCTTGTGAAAACGGCTCACGACCTGGAAAGTTTTCGAGGTCGCGACAGCAATGTCCTTCGACCGATGGGCCTGAAAGCCGAATGCCGCGGAATTGATGACGTCGATCGCTTGCTCGGTTGCTGCTTCGCCGCGCGTTGCCACGGCAAATCTGTCTACCCGGTCACCGTAGGCCGCGAGCGACTGCAGGTGATCCAGATGCAGCCGAATGCGGATTTCGCTGCGCGCCACTTCGGCCGGATCGGTGCTGCGCTTTACGATGGCACCGACAATCACCGTATCGCCTGTCGGAGATGCCGGAGTTGCCGCCGAGAGTATCACTTTGTCGCCAACAGCTAGCTTCGCGTCGACGGCGAGGCGCTCGTCTATTGCGATTGTTCGCTGCGGGGCCTGGACGAGAGCTACCAAGAGAAGGGGAAGTATCACGCGTTAAAACTAGCCGCCCGTTACCCGTGACCCGTACCCGTTGGCCGCTATCAGACTGCCGTTTCCCGCCTGCCGCTGCCCGCACAGGCCGGCAATATCAGCCCCTCAGTGCGCCGGGGCCTCCAGGTCCACCAACGGCTCGACCATCACTTTGGCGGCGAGCGCCGGACCGATCGAATGCAGCACCATCCCAATTCGTAGTGTGATCGGTCCATCGAACGGCGCCTTCGACACAATCAGCAGCTCAGCGCCAGGCGTGATCGCCAGCTCTCCCAGATAACGCAGCATTTCGGGGTCTTCGTCGCTCACACGCACAACTCTCACGCCAAGTCCCGCGCCAAGCTCCGCAAGCGGAAAGTATTCCGTCTCGTCCACCATTCCATCGCGCGACGGAATGGGAGCGCCATGCGGATCGACTTCAGGCTCACCGATTGCAGCGGCCATCCTGTCGACCAGATCCTCCGACGCGGCGTGCTCGAGGAGCTCCGCTTCAGCGTGAACACGATCCCACGGGTATTTGAGAGCGATCGACAGATACGACTCGATCACCCGGTGACGCCTGAGTGTTCTCAGCGCGGCACGACGCCCTTTGTCCGTGAGCTTCACGCCGCGATAACGCTCGTAGGAAAGAAGTCCCTGCTCGGCGAGGCGACGCACCATTCCGCTCACAGATGCCGGAGCGACCACGAGACGCTGCGCGATGTCGTTCGTTGCAACCGCGTCAGTGCCGCGGCCAACCGCATAGATCGCCTTGAGGTAATCCTCGACAGCGCCGGTAAGCGCGTCGCCCCCCGCTGAGTCGATGAGCTGAAGGTCTGCCCGCTTTGCGCTTCTCACTTGTGCTTCTGCTCCTTCGGCGGCGGATTTCCGCGGACCATCAGCACCGGCACGAGCGATTTGTGCCGGACTGCGTTGGCGACACTTCCGCGTATCACGTCACCGATGAACCGGTGGCCGTGCGTCGCCATGGCGATGAGATCGCATTTCTCGCGCTCAGCAGCCTCGACGATCTCGTCGGCCGGGTCCCCCGACGCGAGAATCGCGTCGGCATCGAATCCTGCGCTGTCCAGCGCATTCTCGATCGTTTCGATGTATTCGCGATCGACCTGCATCTCTTCGCTCTCGCGCAGCGCGAGCTGGCCGATGTTGCGCGCAGCCCATCCGTCGGCGACGTGAATCAGTACGATGGCCGACCCGTTCTCGCGGGCGAGCTGCTGGATGTGGTCAATTATCACCTTGTCGTACGACGAATTCTCGAGGGGAACCAGTATTCGCTTGTACATGCCGTCAGTCTCCCCCCGCCCCGCCACCGGCGAGGCCAAAGAATTGGACGAGAAGCCAGATGTTGAGACTCGCGATTACGAAGGCGACCAGATAGGCAAGGTACTTGAGCCACGGCTTGTTCACGAACTCGCCCATTTTGACTTTGTTCGACGTGAACGCGACCAGCGGGAACACCGCAAAGGAGAGCTGCATGCTCAGTATCACCTGGCTGAACACCAGCAGCTTTGCCGTTCCGCTCTCTCCGTACATCACTGCGACCACCGCTGCCGGGATGATCGCTATTCCGCGTGTGATGAGGCGACGCAGCCACGGCCGCAGGCGAATGTTGAGGAATCCTTCCATCACGATTTGACCTGCGAGCGTTCCGGTGAGCGTCGAGTTCTGGCCGGAAGCGAGGAGAGCGAGCGCGAACATCGTGCTGGCACCTGCGCCGAGAAGAGGCGTGAGCAGCTTGTACGCGTCCTGTATCTCCGCGACCTCGCTATTCCCGCTGTTGTGGAACGTCGCCGCCGCGACGATCAGGATTGCCGCATTTATGAACAGAGCGAATGAGAGCGCGATCGTCGAGTCGATGAAAGCGTACTTCACAGCCTCATGCTTGCCCTCGAGACTCTCGGAATACCGCCTTGTCTGCACGATCGACGAATGCAGATAGAGATTGTGTGGCATCACCGTCGCTCCGAGAATTCCAATGGCGACATATAGCATCGAAGGATTCGTAATTACCTCCGCCCTCGGAAGAAATCCGCTGAGAACCGCGCGCAGCGGCGGATGCGAGAGGATTATCTCGAACAGGAAGCAAACACCGACTGTCGCAACGAGCGCAATGACGAGCGCCTCGAGCAGGCGGAATCCCTTGTTCTGGAGATAGAGAACGATCAGGACGTCTGCAGCCGTGATGGCTATACCAACTGGGAGCGGAATTCCGAATAGCAGGTTGAGCGCGATGGCCGAGCCGATGACTTCGGCGAGGTCGCATGCTGCGATAGCCAGCTCACAGATGACCCAGAGAAACCAGACTACCGGTGTCGAATAATGATCGCGACACGCCTGAGCGAGATCACGGCCGGTCACGATGCCGAGCTTCGAGGACAATCCCTGGAGCAGAATCGCCATCAGGTTCGACATCAGAATCACGGTGAGGAGCGTGTATCCGAATTGCGAACCGCCGGCTAGGTCGGTTGCCCAGTTCCCCGGATCCATGTATCCGACGGCAACGAGGTAGCCAGGGCCGGCGAATGCCAGGATTTTCCGCCACCACGGTCCT
>JBDSVO010000125.1:0-8316 GCA_039927215.1 Gemmatimonadaceae bacterium | reverse complement strand
AGAACGTCGCCTTCGATCAGCGTCAGATTCGGATGATGCAGCAGCGCCGGTAGATCCTTCAGCGTGTTACGCGTAAGGTTGTCGAATGCAGTGATGTCGTTATGCTCGATCAAGCTGCTGATTATAGTCGAGCCGATGAAACCGGCGCCGCCGGTAACGAAGATGCGCTTGTTTTCGATCAAGATTCGTTCGTCGCCGTTGTTGGTATCCGCTGCTTTGATTGCTCGCGAGGAATCGCCGGCCCCCACTGCTGCGCCGGTCGAAGATAGCCGCGTACGCTCCACGGGTAGTGATTTGGATCGCCCCGCCCCGCATTCAGAATCTCGAAGTCCAGAGCGCGCTCAACGAAATCCACGGTCGCTCCGTCCATCTTGTGGATACCGGCCAGCAGAGAGTACCGCCCGGGGAAAATCGTGTGATCGATTCGCAATGCAAGCTCGTGGCATCCGGGCTTCATGTCGATCGGCGGTGCACCCCCGTCAGTCGAAAACGACTGCGTGATCTGGCGTCCTTCCGAATCCATAATGCCGATCTCCAGCATCGCTTCGATGGGCTGTATCACCTCCCATTGAACGAGAACTTCCAGCGGGTCACCCGTGACCATCGCGTGAACCGGATTTCCGCCGGCGTCGATGATCTGCACTCTCCGCAGCTCAGCCTCCCCGGTGGAATATTCACGCAGCAGGTCCTTCGGTATCGTCCCGTCAAAAGCGTTGGAGATTCCCCCGCTGACGTATTGCGTCACTGCATCATCGACAGTTCCCCAGCTCTTCACCTGGCCCTTCTCGAGGTAAAGTCCCTTTCGGCAAAGCGATTTTATGGCCGCGATGTTATGGCTCACGAACAGAACCGTTCTTCCATCGTGCTGGGAGACGTCTTTCATCTTGCCGAGACATTTTCTCTGAAACTCCGTGTCCCCCACCGCCAGGACCTCGTCCACGATGAGGATTTCCGGCTCGAGGTGCGCGGCAACCGCAAAGGCGAGACGGACGTACATCCCCGAGCTGTAGCGCTTGACGGGAGTGTCGAGGAATTTCTCGATCTCGGCGAAGTCTACTATCTCATCGAACTTCGACCTGATCTCCGCCTTTGTCATGCCGAGGATGGAGCCGTTGAGAAAGATATTCTCGCGCCCCGTGAGCTCGGGGTGAAATCCCGTGCCGACTTCGAGGAGACTCGCAACGCGACCCTTGATCCGTACGCGCCCTTCAGTGGGCTCGGTGATACGCGAAAGGATCTTCAGAAGAGTTGACTTCCCGGCGCCGTTCCGGCCGACGATGCCGACAACCTCTCCGCGACGGACTTCGAACGAGACGTCCTTCAGTGCCCAGAATTCCTCTACCTGATCTCCCTGAATGATCTGACGCCCGCGCGCCATATCCAGCGTTTTCCGGCCCGCATTGCGTGCGTGCCTGACAACAGTATCGCGAAGTGAATTGTATCCCTCGCGCCTGGCGGACTCGTGACCAACCAGGTAGCGCTTGGAAAGGCCCTCAACGCTGATCACGATTTCATCGCTCAGCATATGCGCGCGTGCCGCAGGATCGTATGGTATGAAGTCAAATCAAATCCGCAAACGTTCTTTCCAGTTTCCTGAACTGGTGAACGCCCACCCATAGAAAGAATGCAACGCCGAGCAGACTGATGTTGAATCCAGGCCAGTAGATCTGGCTCTGGCCACCCAGAATGCACCAGCGGAACCCATCAATTACGCCAACCATCGGGTTGAGTGAGTAAAGCAGCCGCCACTTCTCCGGAACGACGCTGGAGCTGAAGCCAACCGGAGAAACATAAAGGCCGATTTGGACGATGAACGGAATCACATAGCGAAAGTCTCTGTATTTGACATTCGCTGCCGTGATCCAGAGGCCCGGACCAAGCGCCGCAAGGAACGCAATCAGTATGAACACCGGTAAAAGCAGAATCTGTGGCGCCGGAAGAAACCGATACCATATCATCATGGCGATCAGGATTCCAAAGCTGATCAGAAAATCGATGAACGCGACTACAATCGTCGCCGCAGGCACGATAAGACGGGGAAAGTAGACTTTGCTGATGAGGTTGGCGTTGCTGATGAGACTGTTGGAAGCATCGCTCAGCGCGGTGGAAAAGAAAGTCCACGGCAGCATGCCCGCGAACACCATGAGAGCGTATGGTGCCGAGCCTTCGCTGGGCAGTTTCGCAACCCGTCCAAAGATGACGGTGAACACGACCATCGTGAGAAATGGCCGGATGATGGCCCATACGACTCCGATTACCGTCTGCTTGTAGCGCACTGCGACATCGCGCCACGCGAGCACCTGAAATAGCTCGCGGTAGCGCCACAAATCTCGCCAGTAGTTCTTTTCGGCGCGGCCAGGTTCGAGGACGGTTTCCATTATGGGAAAAAAAGTAGTCAAGGAACGCCACGAAGAGCGCGTCTATCGCGCCAAACTCCGAACGCAATTCAGGCCGGCTTCTGGATCGACAGAACTCTTTGATGGAGATTCAGCCTCACCAGACACATTGTTTAGGTTTTCGACGTGCGACATCAGAATCTTATCGTTATTGATCGTGGTCGTGCTCTGTCCTCGGTAATGTTGTGTCCTGCACGAGGTCAGTCGGTTCAAATAACAGATTTTCCCTTTTTCCGCGATCTCAGGAAATCCAGTGGTCATCGGCTTCGAGAATAGCGAGGTATCGGCCCGATGGTTGGCCGCGGCCTCACGCAGATCATCCTGCTCGGAGCCGCCACTATTTCGGTCGACCGCATTTTGACAGCGAGACGCGGAAGCGTGGCGAGGCGCGGGCGCGCTTATGGCGGGAACCGGGTAGCTGCCTCTATCGGCTAGTCGCTCCGGCTAAAATAGCCAATAACCCAATCCCCGGCGCCTATGAAATCGCCGGCCCTGTCGATGGCGCCCCTCACAGCTTTTTTGAAGATGACACCCCACTGCCTGCTGCGAACGTAGTTCCTGAGCAAGAACGGGTCGTAGTACATCGACCACATCCCGGCCGTTTGCGACAGGCGGGTCTCGAAGCCGGCTCTGTTCATCAATTCCGACAGCGACCGGGCGGTAAAGCCCGAAAGGTGGATGTTGCCGTATAGCGTGCAATGCATATCGCCCTTCGAGCCGCGCAATTTTCTGAGCCGGTCCCGGATCTTATGGCTCAGGGGCTGTTGATGCGGGACGTGAAGAACGACCAATCCCCTTGGACGCAGTTTGCTCCGCAGCGTTTGCAGGAAGACGATCGGATCGGCGATGTGCTCCAGAACGTGATGGCAGGTTATGGCATCGACGCTTCCCTCCGGAATTTCATCGAGCCGCCGGTACGTTACTCCAAACTCCCGCCGTGCATGAGCCGCCGCTTCCTTGGAAATCTCCACGCCTGTCGCGTTCCAGCCTTGCTCCTCGGCAACGCGGCAGAGATACCCAGGTCCAGCGCCGATGTCGAGCAGTTTCCTGCCGGGCGCGAAGCGCTCCATCTGCCGCAGCTGGCGGGTGTATTTGGCGCGGCGGATCCTGAGCTCCCAATCGAACCGCTTTGAATTGAAGCCACGGAGATACGGGTAATAGTCCTGGTAATGCTCTTGCTCGATGGTCTCGCGGTCAAAGAACAGAGCGCCGGTGTCGGGACAGCGGTATATCTGCCGGCCGTCGCGGGTGCCCACAATTTCAGTCGTGGGTGACCCGGTAAACGGCGACGTGACCAGTGCTGGGCCCCCGTGCGTGAATTGCTTGCCAGCGGCAATCGTGCTCAAATGAGGAGCGTGTGCCAGCATTCTCTACTTTGTTTTTTGAGCGGGCGAGTGGACGAGGTTGATGTGGCTCCCAGGGTCCGGTCGAATACGGTGTCTGCGTGCGGAATAAATCTAACTGCAGGGCCGAGTTGCACCCACGGGACCTCCATCCGAGCTTCAACCGACCTTCTTGACTCTCGGGTCAACTCCCAACAGCGGGCGACGACAAACCAGGCGGCGAGAGGCGAATTGTCTGAGGCAAACGGAACTATGCGAAGCCGATGTTCACCAGGAGATTGAGCCTCTGCTCCGCAGTCACCGTGGCGACCAAAGCACCGACTGGTCGATTTCCCCGATGCTTCCCCGCCCCGTCAGCACCATCGCCATCTCCAGCTCTTTGCGAAGAATCTCCACGGCTCGTTGAACGCCCAGCGCGCCTCCGAGACTCAGACCATAACAGTAGGGGCGCCCGATCAGGACTGCGGTCGCGCCGCGAGCCAGTGCCTTGAGCACATCGGTTCCGCGGCGGATTCCTCCATCCACGAGGACAGGCGCACGTGAATCGACAGCCGTGACTACTTCCACCAGCGCATCGATGCTGGCAGGTGCCGTATCCAGATTGCGCCCTCCGTGGTTCGACACGATCAGTCCCTGGGCGCCGGAGTCGATCGCCCGTTTCGCGTCCTCGCCGGTCAGAATTCCCTTCAGCACAAGCGGTATGTCTGCGATCGAACGCATCCACTCTACGTCCCGCCATGACAGCGCGACGCGCTTGGGGTTGAGGATCTCCCGGCCGTTCGTCCCTATGTCGGAGAGGTGCGGCGTCTCCACGCCGGGAGGAAGTTGAAACCGCGCGCGAGTCTGCCTGTCACGCGGGCCGAGAACCGGCGTGTCGACGGTGAGACAAAGCGCTTCACAGCCGGCGGCAACCGCGCGCACGACTACTTCTCTTGTGAATTCTCGATCCGCCTGGAAGTAGAGCTGAAACCACAGCGGCGCACTCGCGGCGTGAGCAATCTCCTCGATCGGCGTATTCGACGCCGAGCTCACGACCCATGCGGCCCCGGCCGCACCCGCACCCTTCGCCGTGGCAATCTCACCATCTGGATGCAACGCCTTCTGGTACGCGGTTGGGGCAAGAAGGATCGGAAAGGGCAGGCTTGTGCCGAATATCGAGACGCTGGTGTCGGGTTCCTCGACGCCTGCGAGCATCCGTGGCCGCAATGCGAGTCGATCGAAAGCTTCCCGGTTCCACCTCAGCGTGATCTCGTCGGCGGCTCCTGAGGCCACGTATTCATACACCATGGCCGGCATGCACTCCCGCGCGCGCTCCTCGAGCTCGGGCAGGCTCAGTATTTCGGAAAGAGCTACGCTTTTGTCGGACATCCAGCCCAATATACAAGCTGGCGCCTTGAGTGAGATCACCGCAGATGTTTGATACACCGGGAAGATCACTGAGGCTTCCATGTGGTCCGTGCCGTCCGTCTCAGAAGCCGCGGCACAGACCTGAAGGCTTGCCAGCGCCGCGACAACCCACTCCTGGATTTTAGCGTTACTTGATGGAGATTGAATCGATAAAAGTTGCTCCGCTGCGGGACAAGGCCGCCGCACGGGTTCGAGGGTGTACCGGCCATACGACGCGAATCGACTGCGAGACATTCGCGAAGGCGCTAACGATGGCTCTGAGCCGATCCATGTCCGTGGTGTTTTCTGCGCGGTGAATCGTCGCAACAGTGTAGCTTCTAGTTCGATGTGCGGCACGAACTAGGCGCATAAAGTAAAGGAGGCTCCTTTTATCGAACCCGCCGTTTTAAAGCAACTACCCCTCAATCCGATATTTCGTGCTCAGACGAAAATGTGCTGATCCATAATATGGGTTGGAGATTGTAAACGGGACGTCGCGGCCGTCCACGTACGGCACCAATCTCGGAAAACGCCGCACTAGCATCCCAGCCGAACGTCTAGGCAGAACATTCAAGCCAATGCGGACGATTCGTTTACTCGTATCAACCAAATACATTTTCAGCGCATCGAAGTGAGGCCTTCGCAACAAGACCTAGAAAAAAGGGGCCAACTCATTGTCGGGGAGATGCGTTTTTCGGACCCACAGTGCTGATATACAATCCAATCACGCCGCAAGAGACAAATGCTTATTTTTCGTCTCGCCCCATCGAGCACGAACTCACCGACGAATCCGGCCGGCACTTCGGCACATTCGGCCACCGCCGGCTCGCCATTCTCGACCTCACGTCTGCCGAACACCAACCCCTGTACTCCGCTGACGGCCGCCACTGCATCACCTACAACGGCGAGATCTACAACTTCCCCGAGCTTCGCGCGCACTTCGAAGAGTGCGGAGCCGTGTTTCAAAGCCACTGCGACACCGAAGCCATCGTTCTCGGGTGGGCCCAATAACGCTCGGCGGGAATATAGGCACAGGGCAGCGAACAAGTGCTCACCCGGGGAAAATGTGACTCAGGTTGTCTAACCAGCGCATGCCCGGAGTGTAGCTTCTAGTTCGATGTGCGGAATTGCGGGAGTGCTTGGGCCGGGCGAGACGCTTGGCATCACGGAGCGCATGACGTCGGCCCTCTTTCATCGCGGGCCGGACGATGGCGGCTATGAAACGCTTTGCGGCCGTGGCGAATCGGCGCGAGGCACATTCGGAAACCGCCGTCTAGCGATCCTCGACTTGACGGCGGCGGGTCATCAGCCGATGAGCTACGCCGGCGGGAAATACTGGATTACCTACAACGGAGAGATCTACAACTACCGCGAGCTGCGTGCTGAGCTGGCTCGTGACGGTCTCGAGTTTCATACCAACGGGGACACAGAAGTCATTCTTGCCGGCTGGGCGCGGTGGGGTCCTGGGGTGCTTCTTAGGCTTCGCGGGATGTTCGCGTTCTCCATCTGGGATCGCGATGAAGAGAGAGCGTATCTCGCGCGTGATCCGTTCGGCATCAAGCCGCTGTACTTCACGGAGTCCGACGGGAACGTGCTCTTTGCCAGTGAGGTGCGCGCGCTGCTGGCGTCTGAGCGAATCGAGCGCACTCTCTGTCCAACCGCGGTTGAGAGCTACCTCGCAACAGGCTCGGTCACAGAGCCCTGGACGATCATCGAGTCTGTTCGTGCAGTCGAGGCCGGCTCACTGATAAAAGTCGATTGTTCGGGTGGAACCGCGGTGATGAAGCCGCCGCAGCAGTTTGCATCGGTCTTCGATGTCGCCAGAGACCAGGAGGGCGACCGAGCAAACGCAGCGCGAGAACGCGTGCACAAAAAATCCACCGGCACGCCCCGGGAGCTTCGGCGCGCGCTCCGCGATTCGGTGTCACATCACCTGGTCAGCGACGTTCCCGTCGCGCTTTTCTTGTCAGGCGGATTGGATTCGGCTTCGGTCGTCGCGCTGGCGAGCGAGGTGTCGCAAACCAGGCTCGACAGCTTCACGGTCACGTTCGATGAGGCTGAATTCAGTGAGGCCGCACCGGCGCGGATTGTCGCGGAGAAGTTCGGCACTCGTCATCACGAGATCGCTCTGTCAGCCGGGAGTATGCTCAGTGCCCTTCCGCGAGCTTTCTCCGCCATGGATCAACCGTCGCTCGACGGAATCAACACGTACGTCGTAAGCGGCGCCGTAGCGGCGCACGACATCAAGGTCGTTCTCTCGGGACTCGGAGGTGACGAGTTGTTTGGAGGATACCCGTCTTTTCGCCGCGCCAGCGCCATTGCCCCGCTGTGGAAGCTTCCAGGAACGGTGCGCCGAGCGACTGCAGCCGCCGCCGGCTTCTCGAGTGACCCTCGGCTCGATAGAATCTCCACGCTGCTTCGCGGCGCCCAGCCGGCACAGGCCGCATATCTGGCATCACGTACGCTCTTCAGCGGGAGAGACATTCGCAAGCTCACTGGAGCACAAATCGCCGCCGATTCAGCGGCGACGAAGAGCACGGGAGATGACGAGCGTCTCACTCTTCTGCAGCGGGTCTCGCTGTACGAAACGACCGGGTATATGCGGAACACGTTGCTGCGCGACAGCGACGTGTTCAGCATGGCTCACAGTCTCGAGCTTCGGGTGCCCTTCGTGGACCGAGAGGTTGCGCGGATAGCGATGAGCCTGCCGGACTCGACAAAACTCCGTCGCGGCATCTCCAAGCCGATACTCTTCGAAGCAATTGCGGATCTACTTCCTGCGTCGCTCCGCACCCGTCCCAAGCGGGGCTTCACGCTGCCGTTCGAGCGATGGATTCGGGAGGAGCTCTTCCGCGAAGTAGACGGGCGTCTCTCCTCGCCTGGTATCGAGAGTATCGGCCTCGACGCGACGGCGACAAGACGAGTGTGGTCCGAGTTTCAGGCCTCGGAACGGGGAATGAGCTGGAGCAGACCCTGGGCGCTCTACACCCTCGTCCGCTGGGCGGAGCTGAATGACGTCGCCCTCAATCGGACATTGAAATTGCCTGAGCCGGCCGCAGATCCGGTCGATGCCAGCCGATGAAAGTGTTGCACGTCGCGCCAAGCATCGCGCGCTCATACGGAGGGCCCACACAGTCTCTTGCGGGATATGCGGTCGCCGCGCGGAACGCGGGCATCGACGTCTCGATCGC
>JBDSVO010000124.1:0-3605 GCA_039927215.1 Gemmatimonadaceae bacterium | reverse complement strand
GCACTGAATGGGTCCGACCGTCATCCGTCAATGCAATCGCGGCGATGCCAGCGAATGCTTTCCCCTCGAGTTCCAGTAAAGCTACACCCTGGCAGACATGGCCCGGGTTTTCGACCGTGATCTCATATCGGGTGATTCCGTGTTGCCGAGTCCGCTTCTTATACTGTCGCGTGGCCGACCAGACTGCACCGCGTTCCTCGTCGCGCAGCAGCAGATAAGTGCCCCAGTTGTCGCGAGTGACATCTTCGCGCCAGCGCGTTACCGACAGGTCACGCCAGCGGCTAAACCCGGAACCGCTGTCACTCAGCATCACGCTGTAAACGCCGTTCGATAGTACGCACCTGCGAATTTCGCTTTTTCTCAGGCGCCGTCATCCCCGCTGGGACCGTCGTGTGTTTTCTGCCAAAGCTCGGCCTCAATCGCACGCTCGGTTTCGCGCGCGCCGCAGTGATCCGGATCGCGCGCAATCGCGAGGTGATCGTGCCCTGCGGGTGTCGGACCTCCGAGTTCCTCACCCGGCGTCGCCCGGGACGTTCGTCCTTCACCGGGATGGTCAACCGCTTCACGGAAGCGGTGTGCCTTGCGAGCAACTTCTGCCAGAAACGCGTCGAGCTCCGCAACTCCCATCGATTCAACAAGTCCCGGCATGAGCCCCTTGATCAGCACGAGCCGTTCGCCCACTGAAAGCTCGAGCGCGCGATGCACCAGCTCACGAATCGTCGCGTTATCCAGCCACTCATAGAATGGACTTCGCCGCGCATCGACACCGGGCTCTGAGCTCGCGTCTGAATGATCCATGTGATCCTCGATTTGTTCTTCCGTAAGTCGTGCAAGTCTGGGCCCATCAGCAAGGACGTTTGCCACCGGGTTGATGGAGAACAGGGGAAGTCCCGATTACTTTTTATGGATTGTAAAATGCGTTGCGTACCGAATCGCCGGTTGAGGATAAGATAGAGCAGGTATACCGGCCTAGACGTCCATCGGACCGTAATGACAGGTTCATGGTCACATCGAACAGCGAGGGAAAACGAGCTGCCGGGCAAGAGCATGAGTTTCACGGTTCGATGCATTGCCATACCAATGCGCCGCTGCGGTGGTCAACTGGTCCTCGCTAGCCACACTGGGATTTTCTCGTCCGCATCACGGCTGTTGTCGCATCGATGGTCTTGGCGAGAAATGAAGAGACACACGCGGGGACTGTTACCGACGGGCGAAGCTGAACACGCCGATCCCCCCACAATCCGCTGACCGCGGACGCGGGAGTGACGCCCGTGGTGAAGAGGCACCTGATCGTGCTGTTCACCTGCCTGTTCGTCGTGATGATCGGTTTCGGGATTGCGTTGCCCGTGCTGCCGTTCTACGTCGAGCGACTCGCCGTCAAAGGAGGCGCGTCACGCCAGGCCGTGGTGCTGCATATCGGACTGCTCACCGGTGTTTATGCACTCATGCAATTCTTCTTCGCGCCCGTCTGGGGACACTGGTCAGACCGGACGGGCAGGCGGCCATTGGTTTTGTTTGGAATTGCCGGTTACGTACTCAGCCAGATTCTATTCGGTCTCGCCTCGTCGCTGTGGCTGCTCTACCTCGCACGCGTTCTCGGCGGCATCCTGTCGTCCGCGACACTGCCTGCGGCGGCGGCTTACGTCGCCGATATGACCGGCGATGACGAGCGTGCCCGCGGGATGGCATGGCTCGGTGCCTCGGTGAGCCTTGGTTTTGTTGTCGGCCCGGCGCTCGGTGGAGCACTCGCTCGCACTGACTTTCATTTCAGGGCGAGCTTCGGGCACTTTCAGATCGACGCGTTCTCGGTCCCGTTCTTCGCGGCCGCTGCTCTCGGGCTGCTCACGCTGGTTGCCGCGATCAGATGGTTGCCGGAGTCGATGCCAGCTCGCATTTCGCCCCGATCTCAGCTCGGAAAGGCAAAAACAGATTGGCGTAGCCTGGCGAAAAGTCTCGGGCCTCTGCTCGGGCTGTCGCTGGTGGCCCAACTCGCCCTCGCGATGTTCGAGGGAACGTTTCCGTTCTATGCTCAGACGATTTTCGGCTACGGGCCCGGAGAGCTTGGTACTGTATTCATGGTTTGCGGGCTTGTGATGACCGTCTGCCAGGTCTGGACGGTGAGCTTCTTCTCCGGTCGCCTCGCGGAGTCATGGCAGATCGCGACCGGGTTCGCCGTGATGGGAGTCGGCCTCGGGCTGCTTGTTTTGGCTGGTTCGAAGCTTTCCGTGTTCCTCTTCGTCGGCATCCTCGCGCTGGGATTGGCTTTCATCACACCGAATCTGGCGGCGCTGGTCTCGAGGCGTGGCGGGCGAGACAGCATCGGCCAGGCACTCGGCGCCCAGAATGCGGCCAACAGCCTGGGCCAGGCGACAGGCCCGCTTCTGGGGAGCGCGTTATTCCTCTGGCATGTGAAAGCGCCGTACCTGCTGGGCGCAGGGTTACTGGTGGGCGTAGCGCTGATCGCCGCCTGGAACTCCAACTCACAGAAGGGGAGAGGATGAGCGAGATCTCAATCGTCCTCATCGAGGACAACCTGATGCTGCGCGAGGGATTGGCCGCCCTCATCAGACAGGAGCCGGGCTTCAAGGTGCTCGCGGCGTCGGCGGACGTGATAGAGGTGCTGAAGATCGTTCGTGAGGCGAGACCCTCCGTCGTTCTCGTGGACTTCGGGCTGCAGAACCATGACAGCCTGCGCCTTACCGCGACGCTTCACCGGGAGGTTCCCGAAGCGAAAGTAATCGTGATGGGCCTGTTTCCGCTGCACGAGGACATCGCCGATTTCGTGGGAGCCGGGGCTTCTGGCTTCGTCATGAAGGACGCCTCGCTCGATGAGTTTCTCGGCACCATCCGGGGGGTCGCCGACGGCAAGAAAGTACTTCCCACTCAGCTGACCGGATCGTTGTTCACGCAGATTGCCGAACGCGCGGTAAGAGATGGCAAGAGTCCTGTTCTGGAAGCAGTGAAGCTGACGCAGCGCGAACGTCAGGTTGTGGAATTGATTGGGGAAGGACTGAGCAACAAGGAAATCGCCGCGCAGCTGCACGTCGCGATACATACCGTAAAGAGCCACGTACACAATGTGCTCGAGAAGCTCGCGCTTCATACCCGCCTGGAAGTCGCGGCCTTCACGCGCGGGGGCGGCGCGGGCAGAGCGTGAGCCTGAGCCCACGGGCGGGCCATCCTGCCGACGCAGCGATCCTCGTCAACGTGCCGCGGCTGATGACAGCGTATTACACACGACGACCCGACCCCGCAGTGACGAAAGAGCGGGTAACCTTCGGCACTTCGGGCCATCGCGGCAGCGCCTTCGACTGTGCTTTCAATGAAGCGCACATTCTCGCGATCACACAGGCCATTTGCGGATACCGAACGCAGAAACAGTTCGACGGGCCTCTCTTTCTCGGCATCGACACGCATGCGCTCTCGGTGTCGGCGTTCGCGAGTGCTCTCGAGGTCCTGGCCGCGAACAGTGTCGACGTGATGATCGATCACGGCGATGGCTACACGCCGACGCCGGTCATCTCGCACGCGATTCTTACGTACAATCGCGGCCGGACGAGTGGACTTGCGGACGGTATCGTCGTCACGCCGTCGCACAACCCGCC
>JBDSVO010000123.1:0-7453 GCA_039927215.1 Gemmatimonadaceae bacterium | reverse complement strand
TCGTGCGTAGGCTGCGCTGGTGCCGCGCCGAAGCGTGACGACCCGAGGCTCACCTGCTTCTGCCAGTCGAACAGCGAATCGATCGAATCCATCGCACCGTCCGTATTCCCCTGCGCAAATCCCTGCCTCTGCGCTATGCCGTTCACATGCAGCACGGCCTTTCTCATGTAGAGAGTGTCTCCCGGGGCCCCGACCAGGCGCTTGACGAGAGTTGGATTCGGGTCGTCCGGCTGATCGATCTGTGTTGGTGACTTGAACACAACTACGTCATTGCGCTTCGGATCTGACAGCCCGGGAAGATTGGTGTTCGTGAACGGAATGTGAGGTCCGTACACGAGCTTGTTCACGAACAGCCAGTCGCCGACGAGCAGCGACGGGATCATGCTCCCCGAGGGAATCCGGTACGCCTCGAGGAAGAAGACGCGCAGGACGATGAAGAACGCCAGCGCGCTTGCGAGCGCCTTGACGTTCTCCCAGAAGCGGCGCCACGCGCTGCGCTGCGAAAAAGGGCGCGCCTTTTGAGCGCGCCCTCCTGCTTTCGTTGACGCGACTGCCAATGCTCTACTTCAAGTGCTTGTTGACGAGTCGTGTCATCTCGAACATTGAGACCTGCTTGGTTCCACCGAACACGGGGCGGAGGTTGTCATCGGCGTTGATCATGCGACGGTTCTTCGAATCCTGTAGTCCCTTACGTCGGATGTAAGCCCACAGTTTCTTCGTTACTTCTGTGCGAGGAAGTGGAGCGCTTCCGACTACGGGAGCCAGCTGCGCGCTCGGCGTCATTGGCTTCATGAACGCTGCGCTGGGTACTCGCTTCGTTCCGGATTTCTTCTTGGCGGATTTTCTCGTCGCCTTTCTGGCGGTCTTCTTCTTGGCCGCTGGCCGTTTCTTTGCCGAGCTCTTCTTCTTCGCTTTTGCCATCGCTTCTCCTGGTTGTTGATCGGGCGCAAACCGGGCGACGCCTATGCGCGTCGCGAGCAAGATAGAGCGGCAAATTGCGTGCGCAAGAGGGAAAACTGCGCGCGTCAGAGGGAAAACCGGGGTTTTTACGAGAGAAGAAGCTTCATCATCTTCACGTCGTACGGATCGGGAGAGTCGTCGTCATCGGCAATTTCATAGTTCTGCTGAGGCGTCTCCAGCACGAGGGGAACACCATTTGTCCGGCTGTCACTCATCAGCCACTTGAACGGCTCGACGCCGATAAATCCGTCACCAATCAGTACATGCCTGTCCCTGTTGGATCCCAGCTCGGTTGCGCTGTCGTTCAGATGGAAAAACGAGGGAGGTTCTCCCGTTTTCTTCTCGAACTCGTCGAGTATTGCCGACAAATCCTTCCTGGATTTCGTGATGTCGTAGCCCGAAGAGAAGAGGTGACACGTGTCGAGGCCGTAGCCCGTACGCGCGCGCAGGGACTTCGGAACCTCCGCGAGCATCCACGCGATCTCCTCGGCGGTGCGGCCCATTGTGCGCCCGGCGCCGGCGGTGTTCTCGATGAGAAGCCGCGTTGATGAATCGATCGTCTCGAGTGCGACGGTGATCGCGCGGGCAATTCGTTTTGCCGATGCAGAGGGATCGCTCGCCTGTGCTGAGCCCGGGTGGAAGCACACCTGCCCGACTCCAAGCTTACATGAGCGCTCCAGCTCTTTAGTGAGACCTGCGCTGGCGCGCGCCCACTTGTCGTCGTCAGGCGTTGCAACACTCAGCACATATGCAGCATGAACGACGACCGCCTCGGGCTTGATCTGCGACTCGGCGAGCGCGGTTTTGAACCTCGTTACGCGCTCGGGTTTTATGTTCGACTTGTCGCCGTAAAACTTCGGGATTGCAGTGAAGAGCTGCATCGCCGTCATGCCGGCGTTGGCGGCGCGCCTCACCGCCATGTGAATGCCACCGTTCTCTATCGTGTGGGCGCCGAGGAGTTTTGGCATACGGGTGGCCGGAGCAGGAAGTGTGCTTGTGAAACGCAAACGGGGGCCTGCTCACTCGAGCCGGCCCCCGTTTAATCGGTGCGGAAGTCCTATCTAAAAAGCAATCCGACCGAGATTGGAATGAACATTGTATTTGATGCGTCGTTGTTTTCGCCGGGAATGTCCTCGCTATCGAACACGATATGGAACCTCGCCTCGATTATGGAAGTGAAGCCACTCAACGGAAAGGAGACGCCGGCACCCGCGTTCAACCCGAACTTCGTTTGCGAGTCGGAGATATCAACTCCTGATCCCGCGCAATCGTCGCACGACACACGTTCGTTGTAGACCCCAACGCCGCCAATGAGGTACGGTTGCGCGGTTGCCCCCTGCATCGGCATCGCGAGCACCGCGTTCAACGTTCCGGCGATTATGCTTGCGTGCCCATCAATGTCGGATCCGTCGTCCTTGCTGGCAAATCGATGATAAACCGCTTCGCCTCGAACTCCCACCGGAAGACTAGGACCACGCCATTCGATGAGGGCACCCGCGTGCCAGCCGATTTCTGCGCCATCGCTGAAATCCCCGACTGGAATGGATGCACCGGCAACTATCCCGAACGCGATGGGATTGTATTGTGCCTGCATGGTGCGCACGCCAAGCGTCGACGCGAGCGCCGCCGCCCCTATAAATGACCAACCCCTCCACTTGCTTGTACGTGTCATCTTCTGCCTCTCGTTCTTTAGGTTGAGCCACCGTGCGCGAAAGCGCGCGGACTTGCATCTGTCACTCTCTCAGGCCACCGCGGTGCGAAAGTAGAAACTTCGACCGAAAGCGCAACGTTTATCTGGCGTGTTGACAGAACCCGAATATCACTGCAAGCAAGTTGTGGAAAGCGATAAAAGTGATGTGGATATTTTTTGGTGGCAGTCAGTGCCAAATGCCTTCTCGAAACGCGGTCCGAGTTGCGCTCACACGCGGATCTTCGGAGTGATCACTCCACCACACTCTCACCGTGTCACCGGTGACTTCCACTGTCGGCTGTCGCGCGCGCTCGTTGTCACTCGACACGAGCTCCCCCGGCTTGAAGATGTGTCCCATCGAACGCGACACGGCTACTCCAACACTCGGCTTTAGACTGTTGGGATCTTCGTACGCGACAGCCACTCGACTACCGGCACCGGAGACACTCACCCACGCGGCGTTGTCGCCAAACACAATCGGTACCGGCGCGTGGAACGTCCGGCCGCTGTCCATGGAATGCGCGAAGAATATCCCTCGCCCTGACGCGGGCTCCGCGAAGTACGCGAGATACACGTAGCCGCTGGCCGAGTCGGCGGCGATCGACGTCGGCGGGCGAGCGCAACCTCGAACGCTCCTGTCGGTCGAGTCCGCCACAACCGCCGGAGTCCACGTCTTTCCGCCATCGGGCGACTGCGAGACGAGAAGAACGCCACTGCTGTCCTTCCGCGCCGCCCACCACGCAGCCAGCAATCCCGAGCCTTTGCGTGTTGCGCGCACGGATGCCGCACACCCGGCCGCCGACGGCCAGACAGTCCCGAGCGCTACCGATGCCGGAAGACGCGGCCCATCGAGCCTGATGTCATTCCACGATATGCCGGCATCGCTGCACGAAGGGACGGAAACCAAGAGCGCAACAATCAGCGCTAACGCCGAACGGCGCCCGCATGTCATCGCTCTCCAATCCGTCGCAGGGTATCTTTTGAGGTCCAGACCAGAATCAACTCCAGGAAAACTCGCATGGCATCCACCATCCGACCTGCACCAGCCGGCACTTCAGCGGCTGCTCCAGCTTCTACCCAGCAATCCTCGCAGGCTTCCACCGATGGGCAGCCGCACGCCGTGGCGCCCTCGGAATCGGCGGCATTTGCGCCTGCCAAAGCCACTCAGTCCGCGCCCGCCTCCGGATTCAACGGCAACCGCCGCGTTCCTGCTCCCGTCAACGAGCCAGTAAGAAGCTACGCTCCGGGAAGCACTGAGCGTGCGGCGCTCAAGGAAAGACTTGCTCAGATGGCAGGCGAGCGAATCGACATTCCGCTTATCATCGGCGGAAAGGAGGTCCGGACCGGCGACCTCGCGCAGTCGGTGATGCCGCACAATCACGCTCATGTCCTCGCCGACTATCACCGCGCAAAGGCATCGAACATCGATGACGCAGTCGAGGCAGCGCGGGCTGCGTCTCGTGAATGGGCCAACTGGGCATGGGAGGATCGCGCAGCTGTCTTCCTGAAAGCCGCGGAGCTTCTGACAACGAGCTGGCGGCCAATCCTTAACGCCGCGACGATGCTCGGCCAATCGAAAACCGCATTCCAGGCGGAGATAGATGCGGCGTGCGAGCTGATCGACTTCTGGCGGTTCAATCCTTACTACGCGCAGCAGCTGTACGATCAGCAGCCGCTCTCCGATCACTCGATGTGGAACCAGCTCGACTACCGTCCGCTCGAGGGGTTCGTTTACGCTGTTACACCGTTCAACTTCACATCCATCGCGGGTAACCTTCCCACCGCGCCCGCACTGATGGGGAACACGGTGATCTGGAAGCCCGCGTCGAGCGCGATGCTGAGCGGCTATTACATCATGCGGCTCCTGGAGGAGGCGGGGCTTCCGCCCGGCGTGATCAACTTAGTTCCCGGCGATGCTGCAACGATCTCCGACAAGTTGCTCGGCCACCACGACCTTGCCGGCGTTCACTTCACCGGCAGCACTGGCGTCTTCAACAGCATGTGGCGGACAATCGGCGCCAGTATGTCGAAGTACCGCTCGTATCCGCGCATCGTCGGCGAGACGGGCGGCAAGGATTTCATAGTCGCCCATGCGTCGGCCGATCCAGTTGCGCTTTCAGTCGCTATCGCGCGTGGTGGATTCGAGTATCAGGGGCAGAAATGCTCGGCGGCGAGCCGCATCTACGTCCCCGAATCGATCTGGCCCGAAGTCCGCGACCGGACTGTTGCAATCATGAGCGAGCTGAAGATGGGTGACCCTGCCGACTTCAGGAACTTCATGGGGGCGGTCATCGACAAGCGCGCATTCGACAAGATCGGCGAATACGTATCGCACGGCCGCGAGAACGCTCAGATCATCGCCGGCGGTGGGGTGCACGGCGAAGAGGGATATTTCGTGGAGCCGACCCTCGTCGAGACGCACGATCCATCGTACAAGCTTCTTTGCGAGGAGATATTCGGACCGGTCGTCACGGCTCACGTTTACGCAGACGCGAAGTGGGAGGAAACACTGGCGATCGTCGACCAGACGTCGCCGTACGCTCTCACGGGAGCGATCTTCGCGCGCGATCGAGGCGCAGTGCGAACCGCATCGGTCGCGCTCAGGAACGCCGCCGGAAATTTCTACATCAACGACAAGCCAACGGGCGCGGTTGTTGGACAGCAGCCGTTTGGTGGTGCGCGTGGCTCAGGCACAAACGACAAGGCCGGCTCGATTCTGAATCTCGTCCGCTGGGTGAGCGCGCGAACCATCAAGGAGACGTTCTCGCCGTCGCTCGACTACAAGTATCCATTCATGGCGGAGGAATAACCTCCGCGTGACGACTACCGCTGCCGCCCGCACGCCGGTCGAAACTTCCGTCAAGTTCGATCCGGATGAGCTGCGCGTCACGCGGATTCGCGCGCTTCGCGGTCCCAACTACTGGCGCCTTGCGCCAGTCATCGCCGGCGACGTCGAGCAGGGAGCGCTCGAGAAAGTCACATCGGCTGATGTTCCGGGCTTCGCTGAGCGGCTGACGGGAGCGATTCCTTCACTCGAATCACACAAGTGCACTCGCGGGCGTCACGGTGGATTCATCGAGCGCCTCGTCGAAGGAACGCACTTTCCCCACATACTGGAGCACGTTGCGCTCGAGCTGCAGACGCTCATCGGCAACGACGTCTCGTTCGGTCGCGTTGTTCCTTCCGGCGACGAGGGCGTGTGGTGGCTGATTGTCGCCTACGAAGAGGAGCAGGTTGGCCTCCAGGCGATGCGCGACGCGCTGAAAATTGTGCGCGCGTGCATCACCGGTGAGAGGCTCGACATTGCATCCCTGGTCGACGAGCTCGTCTCCCTTCACGAATCCTCGCGACTCGGCCCCTCGACTGGAGCAATCGTCGAAGAAGCGCGACGTCGCGGAATTCCCGTCCGCCGTCTCAACAATTACTCGCTGGTTCAGCTTGGCCTTGGCAGCAATCTGCACCGCATACAGGCGACGCTCACTGATTCGACGAGCGCAATCGGCGTAGAGATCGCTCAGGACAAGGACGACACGAAGCGCGTGCTGGAGAACATCGGTCTTCCTGTCCCAAAGGGAGACGTCGCACGGACAGTCGAGGCTGCGCTCGACCTCGCTGAGGAAATCGGCTACCCGGTGATCCTCAAGCCGCTCGCTGCAAATCACGGACGCGGGATTTCCGGACGCTGCACCGATGCGGATTCGCTTCGAGCAGCGTGGGAGCGATCGTCTGCCTATGGCTCGCGCATCGTAGTCGAACAATTCGCCGAAGGCCGCGACCATCGCGTTCTCGTCGTGAACGGGAAAGTCGTTGCCGCGGCTGAGCGCGTCCCGGCGCACGTCCTTGGAGATGGGCAGCGTTCCATTGGAGAGCTGATCGCTGAGGCGAATGAAGATCCGCGCCGAGGAGTAGGGCACACGAAAATGCTCACGCGCATTCCGACGGATGCGCGGGCGCTGGAGCACCTGGCGAGAGGCGGACGCACCATGCAGAGCGCACCCGCCAAAGGAGAGATGATCACACTGGCGGCGACGGCCAATCTCTCGACGGGCGGAACGTCGATCGACCGCACCGATGAGATGCATCCTGACAACGTCACTGCTTGTGAAATGGCTGCCGGCGTGATCGGGCTGGACATCGCCGGCATCGACGTCCTGACTCCCGACATCTCGGTTCCGTTCCGTGAGAACAAAGCTGTCATCATCGAGGTGAACGCCGGGCCGGGAATTAGAATGCACACGCATCCCGCCGAGGGGCGCCCCAGGAATGTGGCAGCCCCGATCGTGGACATGCTTTACCCGCCCGGTGTCGCATCGACGATTCCTGTTATCGCAGTCACAGGTACCAACGGGAAGACGACTGTCACGCGCCTGATTGCCCATCTTTTCCGGGTGAGCGAGAACGTCGTCGGATTCACGACGACAGACGGGACGTACCTCGGCAACCGCATGGTGATCGAGGGCGACATGACGGGCCCGTTCTCGGCGAACATCATTCTGTCGAACCCGACAGTTGATATTGCCGTCCTTGAAACAGCGCGCGGTGGAATTCTCCGCGCCGGCCTGGGCTACGACGAATGCGACGTTGGCGTCGTGCTGAACGTGTCTGCGGATCACCTCGGGCTGCGCGGAATCAACACGGTGGAACAGCTTGCCGACGTAAAGGGCGTCGTCGCTGCCGTCGTGAAGCGTGAAGGCCACGCGGTGTTGAACGCCGACGATCCGCTGGTCTACGCGATGCGCGACCGAACTCCGGGCGACATCGTACTGTTCTCAACAAAGCCCGAGGGAGAGAGCGCCGAGTTCG
>JBDSVO010000122.1:0-7260 GCA_039927215.1 Gemmatimonadaceae bacterium | reverse complement strand
CTTGGAAGTGTTTTGTTCGCTACAGGTCTGATCGGAGAGCTCATCGCGGCGCAGCGGGCGGAGATCCGCGAGCTTCGGGCTCGCCTGGAAGAATTGGCGCAGGGGCGCGATACGCCGCAAAAGCCATAGCAGCGTGAACGTTCTTTTTCTGACGCACTCGTTCCCGAGGGGCTATGGCGATGCTCCGGGCTCGTTTCTGCTACGTCTCGCAATCGCGCTGCAGAAACAATCCGTTAACGTCCATGTCGTCGCTCCCTCCGCGGAGGGACTCTCGTCATCTGAAGCGCTCGACGGAATAACGATCGAGCGCTTTCGGTATGCGCCCCGCCGGTACGAGAAGCTCGCCTACACCGGCAATATGGCGCAGGACGTAGCGTCGTCGTGGAGCGCGCGCCTTGCTCTGGTTGGATTCATGAGCTCCGATTTCGTAGCGGCTGTTCGGGCGCGCAGGAGCTTCGAGCCCGACGTGATCCACGCACACTGGTGGTTCCCAAGTGGAGTGATTGGGAGTTGGCTTTCGAGAATGTCGCATCGCCCGCTCGTGACGACGCTTCACGGAACCGACGTGCGGCTAGCACGCAGCGCGGCGATCAGCCGTCCGCTTTTTCGGCACGTAATGGAGCATTCGTCGGCGGTGACAACCGTGTCGAGCTGGCTTGGCGCGGAAGTAAAAGCAATCCTGCCATCCGTCACGCCGACAATTGCGCCGATGCCTGCCGATACAGCCAGATACTCGCCCAACGGACGCCGCGAGAATGCACGTCTGCTTTTCATCGGGCGCTTTACAACGCAGAAGGGATTGGACCATCTCCTTCGCGCGCTTTCCCTGATGAAGAACCACGCGATTCTCGATGTCGTTGGAAATGGCGGAGACAGTGCGCGCTACCGCGCGCTCGCGGACGAGCTGTCGGTGAGCGATCGGGTTGCCTGGCACGGCCAGCTCAAGCCTGAGCAGCTTGCCGGCTTGTATCGTGCGGCGACCGCCCTGGTTGTTCCCTCGATCGATGAAGGACTCGGACTCGTCGCTGTCGAGGCGCTGCTGTGTGAGACTCCCGTGGTTGCTTTTCGTTCCGGCGGCCTCACCGATGTGATTCAGGATGGCCGGACCGGCGTCCTTGTTCCGCCAGGCGATTCCCAGGCGCTGGCGGCGGCGCTCGATGACGTTATCGCCGAGCCCGAGCGCGCACGCACGCTGGGGGCGGCGGGAAGACTCTATGCGTTGTCGACTTTTGCGCCTGAGTCAGCGGCGCAACGTTACGCCGATATCTATAAGAAAGTAATTGACGAGCACCCGGCGTAAGCTCTTTGTCGCAGCGCAATGGATTTTCGCTGCGGCAATAGTTTGGGCGGCAGTCGTTGCATTGCGGGGCCAGTGGAGTGCAGCCGCCGGGAGACTGGCGGCCCTTTCGATCGACTGGCTGTGGATCGCGCTGGCGACCGTGATCGTGCTGCTGACGTACGGCCTCCTGATCGACACTTGGCGCCGCCTCGTGGCCGGCTGGGGTGGTTATCTCACTTTCGGCACCGCCGCGCGCATCTGGTTCGTCTCAAACCTCGGCAAATATCTCCCTGGAAAAGTCTGGTCCATCGCGGCGATGAGCGTGATGGCGCGGGAGCAGGCAGTCTCACCTGTGGCGGCAGCGGGATCCTCCATTCTGATCCAGCTTATCACAATCTCGACAGGCATCGGCCTCGCGCTGTTCATGGGCGTGCGCGCCATCGATCAGCCGAGCCTCGCGATTGTGGTCGGGTTGGTCCTCGCGGCAGCAATCGCTTCGCTCCCATTCACTCTTCCGCGATTGGCGAGCGTCACGTCCGGGCTCACAGGCCGCACAATCGAAGTGCCGCCGCTTGCCACTGGCACGCTCCTGCTTACGGTGGCGCGGTCGCTCCTTTCATGGCTCGCCTATGGAGTGGCGTTTCAATTCTTCGTGCGCGGCATACTGGGTTCTGCCGCTGGCGCCACCACATCGTACATCGCAGTCTATGCGGCGTCCTACATCCTCGGTTTTCTCGCGCTGTTCGCGCCGGGCGGCGTCATCATCCGGGAGAGCGCTCTCGTTGCGGGGATGGTGCGTCTGGGACTCGCCGGCCAGGCTGATGCGTTCGCTGTGGCGGTTGCGTCACGCCTGTGGCTGACGGTCGTCGAGCTTCTGCCGGGATTTATTTATCTGGCACTGACTCCTCGCTCCTCCTCGAAAGTAAGTTGATCCGATGAAACGCAACGCTCGCCCGGCGCGGGATGTGACAGCATCACGAACAACCAGCCCGAGCGACTCGAGCGAGCCTGTTATTCCGGCTTCGAGCCTCAAAGGTCCGCCTCACGATACGCTATGGGCCGCGCTCACCTACGCCGTCCTTGCACTCACGCTCGCATGGCCCGCGCTGATTGGAAAGTTTCTCGTCGGGTCAAACAGCGACCAGTACATCGCCGGCTACGCATTTCGCGAATTCGCGGCGAGCACGTTGAAGGCAACCGGACACTTTCCACTTTGGAATCCTTACCTCTTCGGAGGAATGCCGTTCGTCGCGGCGATGCACGGCGACATCTTCTATCCGACGTTCCTGCTGAGGATGATCCTGCCCACCGATGTCGCGATGACGTGGGGATTCGTCATCCACGTTTTTCTGGCTGGCCTGTTTACGTTCAAGTTCCTGCGTGCCTGCGGCTTCAGTTTTTTTGGATCGCTGTTTGGCGGAGTTGCGTACATGATGGGTGGCCAGGTTGCGTCGCTCGTCTCGCCCGGTCACGATGGAAAGATGTTCGTCAGCGCACTCTTCCCGCTGACACTCCTGTTGCTCTTGCGCGGAATACGCGACGGGAAGCGGTGGAGCTGGGGCGCTTTGGCGCTCGTGATGGGACTCGTCGTGCTGAGCCCGCATCCCCAGCTGCTTCAATACCTTCTTCTTGCATCGGCTGCGTTCGCGCTGTTTCTCGCGATTTCCGCGTGGAGAAGGGAAGAGCTCACCTTGCGTGAAGCAGCCGTTCGCCTCGGCTTTGCCCTCGGGGCTGTGGTGATTGGCGGCCTCATTGGAGCAATCCAGTATCTGCCGCTCCGCGAATACGTTCCGTGGTCGCCGCGCGCCGGCGGTCTGCCTGACTACGCCGTTGCAACGTCGTACGCGTGGCCGACGAGCGAGCTGTTCAACGCCTATCTCCCGCAGTTTACGGGCATCCTTTCGCACTACTGGGGCGAGAGTGGAATTCATTTCCACAGCGACTATGTCGGCGTCGTGGTGTTGCTGATGGCCGGCGCTGCCTTCTCAGGTTTGAAGACCGATCCTCGACGGCGCCTGATACTGTTCTGGACTGGAACGGTCGTCATCGCCACACTCTGGGCGATGGGCTCTCACACTCCGTTCTATCGAATACCATACGCGCTCGTCCCGGGAACGAAATTCTTTCGAGCGCCGAATTCAGTTTTCTTCGTCGGGTCGCTTGGTATCGGCGTGCTCGCTGCCGCAGGGGTCGATCATGTTATCGATCGGACTGTCGGCAGGAAATACCTGTACGCATGGCTCGGCTTCGGAGCATTCATCGCTGTTCTGGCGGCAGCCGGCATTTTGACTTCTATCGCGGAGGGTCTGGCCCACGAGCAGACACTCGACCGGGCGATGGCAAACTCGCTCGACCTCATGTACGGAGCGTGGAGATCGTTTGGCTTCGTTATCGCAACGGTCGCGCTGGTCTTGTTCGTACAGCGCGGGAAGATTCCGCTGCGGGCAGGAGCCTGGGCTCTGTCAGCATTGGCTGCTGTCGATCTGTGGAGCATCCTCCGCTACTACTGGGCCTTCTCACCCGCAGCCGCACAGCTTTACGCTTCCGATCCGACGCTCGACTACATGAAGCGCGCGACGCAGCCAGCCAGGGTCATCGCCGTTCCTTTGGCGCCAATCGGAGTGCGTGATCCGATCCTCGAAGGTGACGCGCTCATGGTCCACCGTATTCGCAACGTGTTAGGCTATCACGGCAACCAGTTCGGGAGGTACAACGCGTTACTCGAGAAGGACCAGGGATACCGTCAGATCATCAACCCGAACGTATGGCAGCTCCTTAACGCGCGCTTTCTGCTCACTAATGCTGACAAGCCGGAAGAGCTGTTTCCGGGTGCTACGCGCGTTGCGGGCCCCGCGCAGGATGCTGCGGGGATCACACAGCATCTGTACAAACTTCCCGGTGACAATCCATACGCCTGGGTAGTCCCAATCATCGTGAAGGCCCCAGACGATGCAGTCCTTGGAACTGTGCTCGACCGTCGTTTCGACGTGCGACGCGCTGCGCTTTTCGACACGTCCGCAGCGGTCGCGGGTGTTCCCAATGTAACGGCGCTGCCCGAGCCCCTTGGAATCGCGGCATCCGTTACTCGCTACGCACCGGGAAGCGTCGCGGTACATCTCGCGGCGCCGGCGCCGAAGGGATCCGCGCTCATGGTCAGTGAGAACTATTATCCGGGCTGGCAGGCAACAGTCGGCGGAAAGCCCGCCGTCACCGGGCGCGCCGATTACACGCTCATAGGTGTCCAATTACCCGAAGGTGCAACAGACGTCGAGCTCAACTTCACGAGCCCTGCATATCAGAAGGGAAAACTGATCACACTGATTGCGATCGCTGTCGCACTGATTGTGGCCGGTCTCGGAGCCGTCGCGGAACGGAGAAGGGTTGCCTGAAAAAGCACTCGTAATCGTTCCCACGTACAACGAGGCGGACAACGTCGCGCAGATCGTTCCCGCAATCCTGTCGCAGGATCCTTCGATCGAAGTTCTTATCGTCGACGACGGATCTCCCGACGGCACAGGCGCAGTGGCAGACGGAATGGCGGCAGCCGATCCGCGCATTCACGTCATTCATCGGCAGGGAAAGCTCGGCCTCGGCACCGCGTATATCGCCGGATTCAAGTGGGCCCTCGCGCGAGATTACGCTCTCATCTTCGAGATGGACGCCGATTTCTCGCATCCGCCCGAGCGGCTTCCGGATTTCCTTCGCGCCATCAAGGATGCCGATCTCGTTTTAGGATCGAGGTATCTGAATGGTGAAGTGAACGTCGTCAACTGGCCAATGAGCCGGCTGTTCCTGAGTTATTCCGCGAACATTTACGCACGCGCCGTTACCGGGCTGCCCGTCTTCGATGCGACCGGTGGCTTCAAATGCTTTCGCCGAGTGGTGCTCGAGTCGATCGATCTCGACGACGTCCGGTCCAATGGTTACGCGTTTCAGATCGAGATGAGCTTTCGCGCGTGGAAAAAAGGCTTCCGGATCGTGGAGATTCCGATAGTGTTCTTCGACCGAACCCATGGCTCGAGCAAAATGTCGAAGAAAATCGTGAGGGAAGCCGTCTGGATGGTCTGGCGCCTTCGCTGGTGGGGCGTGAGGAGAAAGGTGTGATGACGACGGGAAGGGCCTTCTATAAGATGAGCGGCTCCGGCAACGATTTCGTGTTCTTCGATGAGGACGCGGAGCCAGCGGATGATCTCGAGAACCCGGCGGCGATACAGGAGATTTGTGCCCACGGAACGGGCGTAGGCGCCGATGGGGTGGTGTTCTTCAGCCGCCCGCAGGAGGGCGTCATCGACATTCGCTACTACAATAGTGATGGCTCAGGTGGCGAGCTCTGCGGGAACGCCACGTTGTGCTCGGTGCACCTGGCGAGGCTGCTGGGAAGCTCGGCCGACCAGATGACGGTGCACACCGCAGCCGGCGACGTCGATGCCAGGATCACGGATGGCCTCCCTGAAATCGACCTGGAAAACGTGGGCGACGTCATCCCGGATTTCCCGGCGATTCCGCTCGTCGGCTCAGAGAAGAGAATTGGGTACGCCCTGGCTGGCGTCCCGCATATCGTCATCGAGGTCCCGCATGTGTCGGCCATTGACGTTCTCGGACGTGGCCGCGAGATCCGCCTCCATCGGTCGCTGGCCATGGGAGCGAACGTGAATTTTGTCGCGCCAGGCTCCGGCGACGACAAAGCCTGGTCGATCCGGACGTACGAGCGCGGAGTCGAGGGCGAGACGCTGGCCTGCGGGACTGGGGCGGTGGCTTCAGCGATCCTGTTGACAGCCTGGGGGAACACTTCGGAGCCCGTCAGCCTGGTTACCAAATCCGGCCGGATTTTGACCGTCCGGCTCAGGCAGGCTGGTGCGGGGTGGAAGCCTTCGCTCCGCGGCAACGCCGATCTCGTCTTTACGGGTCGGCTCGAGCCCGTCCGCCAACATACCTCTTGATTTACCTCAGGTCAGCGGCGAAAGGTCATCACCAGTAAGAGGATAGGTGCAGCAGGGCCCCCGAATGGCAGAGCGTTTCTCCACATTGCTGCCACAGGGTTAGTTTACATAACATATATTATACGTTGTTCACGGCGGACGTTGATCGGGCCGTAGATCCCTGCAGATAGCTAGCTCTTGGTCTGCACCGGCGCGGCCGTTGCCGGGACCGCCAGCATCTCTCCCAAACGAACGCGCGCCTCTCCCGCCACCGTTCCCTTGGAGTCCGCGGCGAGCACGGTCCAGATCCGCTTCGCATCGTCCTTCCGGCCGCCGAGGAGGTACGCGTTCGCCGCGAGCGACTCGTAGCGCTGGCGATCCTCGTCGAACCGAGCCCGCTTCGCCGCCGCCTCATACTCGCCGGCCGCCTCAACGAATTTGCGGAGCTGCTCGTACCCGGCCGCCATCATGATGTGTCCGGACGCCCCGAACTCCTCGGATGATTCAAGCTTGGCCATGGCGTTTTTCAGAATTGTGATGCCTTGCTGGTGCTTGCCCTGGTCGTACTCGAGCTGAGCAAGGGTCAGGACGGCCTGCTTGGCGGCCGGCGTCCCGTCGTACCGGGTAATCAGCTTCCTCAAGTCGGACTCGGCGAGCGGCATGTTTCCGGCCATGGATTGCTGGGCCGAATAAAGAGCTCGTTCAGCACGCTCGGCCTTGAGGTGTTGCGACCGCGTGTAAAACCACCATCCGCCGACTACTACGGCGATCGCGATGACTGCACCGGTTACCAGTTTGCTGTTGACGTCGAACCAGTCGGACAGCACTTCGAGACGGTTGTCTGAGGTTGCGCGTGGTCGGTGTGGCGAGGTCATGTATTTGCCGATTTGTGTGAGTGTCCAGCTGCAGACGAACGTTTTGAAAGTGCCCCCGGGGTGACTCGAACACCCGGCCAACGGTTTAGGAAACCGCTGCTCTATCCACCTGAGCTACGGGGGCGAGTCTCTTCAAAGTATTCGGTCTCATGATGATACACCATTCCTCTCGAATCACACTGAGATT
>JBDSVO010000121.1:0-3848 GCA_039927215.1 Gemmatimonadaceae bacterium | reverse complement strand
TCCAAGGGCATCACCGCAGGCATTATCGCGATCATCCTCGTTGTGGCCATCATGCTCGGCTACTATCGCTTTTCGGGCATGCTGGCCGTGCTCGGCCTGTGTTTCTATATGTTGTTCACGCTCGCGGCGTTGGCCGGTTTCGGGGCGGTGCTGACACTGCCGGGCCTGGCCGGATTTGTCTTATCCATCGGCATTGCAGTAGACGCCAACGTCCTGATCTTCGAGCGAATTCGCGAAGAGCTCGATCGCGGCAAGACCGTTAGGACCGCAGTGGATGAGGGCTTTCGTCATGCGATGAGCGCCATCATCGACTCCAACGTTGCCACGGCACTGACGGCGGCAGTTCTCTATCAGTACGGCACCGGTCCCGTCCGTGGTTTTGCTGTTACACTTCTGGCTGGTATCGCTGCATCGATGGTCACTTCCATCTTCGTCGTCCGGACGTTTTACATGATCTGGCTCAACCGCTCCAAAGGCGCACAGGCACTGAGCATCTGATGCTTCGTTTAGTACACGACACTCACTACGATTTCATCCGCTGGTGGAAATGGGCAGCCGGATTGACGGCTGCTTTCATTGTCATCGGCCTCGGCTCGCTCATTGTGAAGCCACCGAATTTCAGCATCGAGTTTACCGGCGGAACGCTGATGCAGCTGGAGTTCAAGCAGCCAGTGGATGTCGGTCAGCTTCGCGCCCGTCTCGACGCAGCCAACATTCACGGCGCGGAGATTCAGCAATTCGGGTCGAACCGCGAATACACGGTTCGCGCGCAGGAAGCGGAGCAGGCAACCGGCGCAACGACCGGCGCGGAAAGCGTAGCGCGCAGGATACAGACCCTCCTCGCACAGCAATACGGGCCGGGGAATGTCCGTGTCGTCAGGACTGAGGCAGTCGGACCGCGAGTCGGTGAGGAGCTGAGGCGGGATGCAGTCATTGCGATGCTGCTCTCATTTCTCGTGACCACTGTCTATCTGGCGATTCGATTTGAGTGGCGCTTCGGCGTCGCCGCTTTGATCGCGACCGGGCACGACGTTTTCACGACGCTCGCGTTCCTGAAGCTCATGCACCTCGAGATTTCGTTGACGGTTGTTGCCGCGATCCTGACCGTCATCGGTTATTCGCTTAACGACACGATCATCATTTTCGATCGTGTTCGCGAAAATCTCCGCAAGGGCCGGAAGGAATCGCTGTACGACACGCTCAATCGGTCGATCAACGAGACTCTGCCGCGCTCGATCCTCACGCACGCGACGACTCTCGCCGCGACGCTCGCACTGCTGTTCTTCGCGGGCGAAGTGATCCGTCCGTTCGCGTGGGTCATGGCGTTCGGAATCTTCACCGGTACTTTCAGTTCTATTTACATAGCGAGCCCGGTTCTGCTCTGGATCGAGCGCAAGTGGCCGCGCAGGACGTCGGCATTCCAGACTTCATCGACAGCCACGCGCACCTCGCCGACCCGGCGTTCGCCCGCGACCGCGACGAGGTAATCGAGCGGGCACGCCAGACGGGCGCCCGCGCGATAGTCTGCATCGGATCTGGCAGCGGTGCAGACGATGTTCTGGCCGCTGCGCGCGACGCAGCGTCGCTCGCTCGCGCGAACGCCGGGTACGTCTTTCATTCCGCGGGCGTGCATCCGCACGATGCGTCGGGATTCGATTCGACAGCGCATATCACGGAGCTCCTGGCGCTGATGGAAGCAGGTGCCGTCGCGATTGGCGAATGCGGGCTCGATTATCACTACGATAATTCGCCGCGGCTCGAGCAGCGCCGCGCATTCTCCGAGCAGCTGATGCTGGCGGCCGAGTTGAAGCGTCCGGTTGTTGTACACACGCGAAATGCTGAAGCGGACACGCAAGCGATGGTGAGCGAAGCAGGTAAGTCCGGAGTGAGGGGCGTACTGCATTGCTTCACAGGATCGCATGCGCTTGCGGAGGCGGCCCTCGAAGCGGGTTGGTTCATCTCCTTCAGCGGAATCGTGACGTTCGGTAAGTGGACCGATGACGATCTGCTGCGACTCGTTCCGAACGATCGCATTCTGGCAGAGTCAGATTCTCCCTACCTCGCTCCAATCCCGCACAGAGGAAAGAGAAACGAGCCGGCGTGGGTAACTTTCACGGTGGCGCGCCTTGCGGCAGCACGAGGTGTAAGCGCCGAAGAGATGGGTGCGACGGTGGCAGCGAACGCAACGGAACTCTTCAAACTGGCGCCGTCGCTGACATCTTGAGTAAGATTGCGGCCGCAACGAATAACGGAGATTGTGGATGTTGAAGCATGTAAAGACTGACAAAGCGCCAGCAGCGATTGGAGCGTACTCTCAGGCAGTTATCGCGAACGGATTCCTGTATTCCGCAGGTCAGCTTGCTCTCGATCCAGCATCGGGCGAGATGGTAAAGGGCGACATTGTGGCGCAGACCGAGCGAGTGATGGAGAATCTCCAGAACATTCTCGCATCCGCCGGCGCAGTGTGGAACGACGTCGTGAAGGTGACAGTCTATCTTCAGGACCTCGCCCATTTTCCAACGGTGAACGAGATCTACGCCCGGTGGATTGGCGATGCACGTCCTGCGCGGTCGACAGTTCAGGTCGCCGCGCTTCCCCGCGGTGCGCTGATCGAGGTCGACCTTATCGCGCTACTCCCTTCATCCAGCTAGACATTCGAAAATGACCGGCACATCCAAAACGCGCGAAGAGCTTTTCCGACTTACTGCATTTGCGCGCTGCGCCGGTTGAGCGTCCAAAATGGGTCCGGGAGACCTGTCAGCAGCGCTTGGCCCTCTTCCTTCAATGAAGGACGAGCGTCTCCTTGTCGGCCGTGAGACGTTCGACGATGCAGGTGTCTACCTGATCGCCGATGGAATCGCACTTGTGCAGACCGTCGACTTTTTCGCGCCCATCGTCGACGACCCTTATGAGTTCGGACAAGTCGCCGCGGCGAACGCTCTGTCCGACGTTTACGCGATGGGCGGGCAGCCGCTGACCGCACTCAGCATCGTCGCGTTTCCATCCGGAGAGCTGCCGTTGTCGGTGCTCACTGAGATTCTCCGGGGCGGACAGGAAAAGGTGCACGAGGCCGGCGCCCTGATCATCGGCGGTCACACAGTGATCGACACCGAGCTCAAGTACGGACTTGCCGTCACGGGTCGCGCGCACCCGGATTTTCTGCTCACAAACGCAGGAGCGAAGCCCGGCGATCGCCTGATACTCACCAAGCCTATCGGCAACGGGATTCTCGCGACGGCGCTCAAGCGCGGAATCCTGTCGGCGTCGGCAGGCGCCGAAATGCTGGCCGCGATGAAGCAGCTGAATGGAGCTGCCAGCCGCGCGGCACTCGCGTCCGGTGTGAAATGTGCCACTGACATTACCGGCTACGGATTGCTCGGACACGCGTCGCACATTGCGCGCGCGAGCAATGTGACACTCAGGATACACGCAGCCTCGGTGCCGATTCTCGGCGGGGCTCTCGACGCACTGAGCCAGGGCGCAGCACCGGACGGCCTCAAGCGAAACCAGGAGTACCTGAAAGATCTTGTTGAATGGCGAGGTACGTCGGACGATCACCGGGCATTGCTTTGCGATCCACAAACATCGGGGGGATTGCTCGTCGCCGTGCCACCGAGTCGAGCCGCTGGCTATCTTTCGAAAATCGAAGGAGCAGCGGAAATCGGCGAAGTGCTTGAGCGAGAGAATATTGCTATCGTGGTTCACTGATCAATACGGGGGTGGATGGGGCCTGGTGGCTTCCCCAGTCTTCAAAACTGGTGTGACCCGACCAAGTCGGGCCGGGTGGGTTCGATTCCCACACTCTCCCGCCACCACCGCATTGCCGGCGCTGGCGGTTTTTTTTGCCG
>JBDSVO010000120.1:0-7631 GCA_039927215.1 Gemmatimonadaceae bacterium | reverse complement strand
TCGTGCATTGGTGGGAGCTCGGAAGGAAGCTCGATCCGCGCTATCTGATCGCGTTTCTCATCACGCTCGTTCTGGTGGCTGCACAGCTGCGCTACCACATGTTCGGCGGCTACGAGCGTCTCGTGCTGTCGCTTGCGGTTTGCCTGGCGACCGAAGCGGTGCTCTCCTGGTTCGATCGCGGCAAGGTAGTGAACCTGTTGAGCGCCTACATCAGCGGCATCAGTCTGACGCTTCTCCTCAAGCCGCAGGGCGGCGCGCTCTGGCCCTTCGTGCTGGGCGGTTTTCTCGCGATCTCCTCGAAGTACGTCCTGCGCTATCGCGACAATCATCTGTGGAACCCGACGAACTTCGCTGTCGCCGCGCTTTTGCTCGCCGCGCCGGACCGCGTGTCTGTTCTCAGCCACCAGTTCGGCAACGATATTACAACCAACCTGGTGATCTGGATTTTCGGACTGATCATCGCCGCGCGCGTTGGCGTCCTCCACATCACGCTCACATATGTCGCGAGTTTCCTGCTGTTGAACAGCCTGCGTGCCGTCACACTCGGACAGGCAGTGCTGCCGGAAATCGCGCCGATCACGGGACCGATGTATCAGCTGTTCATTTTCTTCATGATCACCGACCCGCGCACCGTGGTACGCGGGAGAAATCGGCAGATCGTCATTGCGATACTGATCGCTGTGATGGAAACGTTGATCCGATTCGCGTCCGATCAGGGGTGGGCGTTGCCGACGGGGTTCAACGCGGCGCCCGCGTTCTTTGCGCTTGCGACGGTTGGACCCGTCGCGAAGTGGCTGGACCTCCGGCGACTGGCCCGTCAGCAGTCGGCCGCGGCGCGATGAGTTTGCGCGCGTTTCTTCTCGCACTGACACTCGCCTGCGCGGCTCCTCTCTCCGCGCAGCTTTCTCCGGCACTCCCGCGGAGCAGCCCCGAGCGCCAGGGGATCTCATCGGCTGCCATCCTCGATTTCGTGCAAGCCGCGGACACCGCCTTTGACGCAATGCACAGCTTCATGCTCGTGCGGCACGGGCATGTAGTCGCGGAGGGTTGGTGGAAGCCGTACGACGCGAAGACTCCGCACATGTTTTACTCGCTGAGCAAGAGCTTCACGTCAACGGCTGTCGGCCTCGCGATCGCGGACGGCAGGCTCAGCCTCGACGACGAGGTGCTGAAGTTCTTTCCCGAAGACGCGCCGGCTCAGCCGTCTGCAAATCTTCGCGCAATGCGAGTGCGCGACCTCCTGCGCATGTCGACGGGACACCAGACCGAAGCTCCGTTGTGGGTTTGGTCGGGAGGCCGCGACACCGTCAGCGAGCGACTGACGAAAATATTCCTCGCTCACCCTGTTCCGTTCAAACCGAGTACGCACTTCCTCTACAACTCTCCGGCGACGTACATGCTTTCGGCGATCGTCCAAAAGGTCACCGGCATGACCGTTCTGGATTACCTGCGGCCGCGGCTATTCGAGCCTTTGGGATTCGAGAACCCAACCTGGTTGACGAGCCCGCAAGGCGTTTCTACCGGAGCGTTCGGGTTCAGCGGACGCACGGAAGAGATTGCGCGCTTCGGACAGCTATACCTGCAGAAGGGTATGTGGAACAGCCGGCAACTCGTTCCCGCGCCCTGGGTTGTCCGGGCAACCACGGCCCAAACCTCGAACGGCTCCTCTCCGACAAGTGACTGGGAGCAGGGTTACGGATATCAGTTCTGGAGCTCACGTCATGGCTACCGCGGAGACGGCGCGTTTGGTCAGTACATGCTCGTGCTCCCCGAGTACGACGCGGTGATCGCGATTACGAGTGGTGTGCGCGACATGCAATCCGTGATGAACCTCGTGTGGAACAAGCTCCTGCCGGCGATGTCGTCGGCGACGCTCCCCGGCGATGCCGCTGCACAACGCGCGCTGCAGGCAAAGCTCGCAGGACTTACGGTGCGCATGCCGTCGGGACGGTCCACGTCCCCACTCGCGGCGCGAGTGTCGCGCCGGTGGTACACGCTGCCCGAAAACGATCGGGGCATCCGGGCAATCGCGCTCGTCCTGGAATCACGTCGACCCGCGCTTCTCGTGCGTACCGCCGCGGGAGAGAGTGCGATTGCAATGGGGATAGGCTCGTGGGTGAAAAACCCCAAGGGGTTTTCCAACGGCATCGAGCGATTGCTGAGCGTTCCAGCCGATCCCGAGGTTGCAGCAAGCGGCGCATGGACGGCCGACAACGTGTTCACGGTCAAGCTGGTTGCGCCGCAGACGCCGTACTACTCGACGCTCACGTTTCACTTCGATGGCGAGCGGATGTTCCTCGACGGAGAGTACAACGTGTCGTTCGGCCCGACGAAGCTGCAACAGCTCGTTGGAAAAGCAGCCCGGAACCGTTAGGCTCTACTTGTAACCTTTCTTCAGAAGGCGCTGACCGGCCTTGGCGTAGTAGCGCTTGTCCGGCAGCTCCCATCCCAGAGTGTCGGCCAGGCGGTCGTAGGTATTGAAGAGAAACGCGACATAGAACGCGTCGCGAATTGCCTCGCGTGTGACACCTGCGTCGATGGCTTCCCAAATGCCGGTCGCGTTCAGCTGCTCGGGATCGAGCGTAAATGTTTCGAGGACACCAAGCATCGCGCGAAGTTTTTCGTCAATTGGAGCGGTGCGATAGTCCTTAAGCACAAGCTCCATGCTGCCGATGCCCAACGCTGCCTCCGCGACCGCGGAGTGTGCGTCGGTTCAAAAGACGCATTGATTGAGGCGGGACACGAACGCCGCGAACGTCTCGCGCTCGCCAACCGTCCATGGCGACGGTCCGCGCATCACCTGCTGGGTGAGCTCCGAGAACGGACGTCCGAAGAATTCCTTCCGGTAGCGCAGCGTCCGCACGACACCGGGCGCGTGGCCCATCACGAGACGCATGAAACCGAGGAGCGCCTTGTCGCGGAAACCGTGTCCCTTGTGGACTTTCTGCAGTCTCATGCCTCGTCCAATGCCTTGAGACCGGCGAGTAGTCGCTGCCGCGACGCTCCGAGCGCAGCACTCACGACGATCTCGAACATCTGGTCGTCGCCATACTCTGCCTGCGCGAGCGCAATGTCCTCATCAGTCACTTTGTACGCGTGACGATGAATTTTGTCCACGACCGCCTGAAGATCGCCGGGCACGCGCGTGCCGTCAGCAGCGGCCTGCCGGATCGCAGGGAGGCTTTCGCCCGGACCCTTGAGGACGGACTGGAGAACTCGGTCGCGAAGGCTCGCGTGTGGATCCTCAATCATGCGAGTGTCAAAGCCCTCGGCGCGGGCGCGGGAGGAGTGCCGTGGCGCGCGCACGTACACGTGGGGTTGGCAGTCTCATCAGCCGGCGGATACATGTGATAGTACATCGCGATTCCCATCGGAATGAATACTAGCGCGTTGTAAATGAGATGCAGCTCGATCCGTGGAATCCAGATCTGACCGACGCTCGTCGGCACGGTGCCACCGAACCAGTACTGATGCGTCTGCGCCTGGTAAAACAGAATGAAGTGCTCGAAGTGGTGCCAGAACTGTATCCAGAAAGCCGCCATCCACCACTTCTGCGACGTACCAGTGAATCCTTTCCGCAACACCCAGAGCGCGATGACCATCACCAGAGCGAAGCCGTAGTGCAGCACTTCCGTTTTCATGAGCCACGGATAGTACATCCCCATAAATCCCATTGACATCTGCCGCGTCCAATGCAACACGAAGAACTGAATCGCCTGGATGATGTGCTCGAGCCAGTGAAACAGCACGATTGCGAGAAAGCTCAATAGCGCGACCCTGTGCGACCGCGTGTTGAGATCTTCGAGGATGCCTGTTGTAAAGCGCATAGGGGTGGCGCCAATGTAGGAAAGGCGTACACGTTGCGCAATAATTTACGGCGAGCAATACTTCCCTTTTTCTCCGACATAACTACTTTCCTTTCACTTTGACAGGAACGATCCTCTGACAGCTGCAACCGATGTCATCCAGGGAACGCTGGATTTGCTCATTCTCAAGGCGCTGTCGCTGGAGCCGATGCACGGTTGGGGCATAAGCAGTCGTATCCAGGAGATGTCGCGGGACGTGTTCCGGATAGGACAAGGCTCCGTTTATCCGGCTGTTCATCGGTTCGAAAGCCGCGGATGGGTCACGTCCCACTGGCGGACCACCGAGAACAACCGGATAGCGAGGTATTACGACCTGACAGCGGCGGGAAGACACGCGCTGGCTGACGAGGTCGCGCGGTGGCGGCGCTACACCAGCGCGGTGGACCTCGTCATCGAAGAACGGTAGGCGCTACTTGACCGAAAGAATCTTGGCTCTCGCAAGAATCCTGGCTTGATTCGCCAGGATCTTCTTCTGGTTTCTTACGATCGCCTGCTGGTTTCGCATGATTTTCCCCTGATTGCCAAGCAAGAGCTTGAGCCGATCCTGGTTCCGGAGGATCTGTTTCTGATTTGTGATGATCGTCAGCTGTTTCTCGAGGGTCGCTTGCGCCATTGCAAAGTCCTTGGTTTAGGTCGGCCGTCACTCGCGTAAATGATGGTGATTGCAGGCTTTAAGGGCAAACGAGAAGGCACGGGATGGACCCAGGTTGCAAGGTCAGAGTGAAGTGCCAGGCAGGCAATCAACTTCGGCCTCACTTGCCACCCCAGCCCTCGGCTCCTTCCACCTCGCACCCGAGGTTCTCTCAGTTGAATTTCCACGCAGCGCAGGTAATGCTGCGACAAGCTCGTCACGACTCATCCCAAGAAGTGCGTGCCTCTCTACGAGCATGTCAAAGTCCACGGGGTAGAGATTCCGCCGTTCAGGGTTCGCGAGTCCCGCAATGTTGCGCGGCTCGATCTCGCGCGCGACCCACTCCACAAAATCCCGGCGCTCGTCCGATGTGCCAATGCCAGCGTCCCCTCGCGTGATCGCTCTAAGCCGGCGCAGACTCTCGCGCGGCAACGGCTCCAATACGGGGTCACCGACGCCGAGGAATCCCTTCCATGCCGGCGATTCGTCCGGGAGAAGTCGCTGACTCACTTCAGCGAACGAAACGGTGGCGAAATAGAGCATTGCATGCGCAGCGAACAGATCGAAATGCGCCATCGCCTCGTAAGCTCCGGCCACGACGAGATCGATCTGATCCGCTTCCCTGCTCAGCGCCCTCCCGTAGCGTGCGAGCGCGTCGAGACCAGGCACGCGCGAATCGTTCAGCGCGGATTCAAACTCGAGCGCCAGTCTCTCGACGGCCCGGAGACTCCACGCGATCCCCGTCGAGAAGAGTGGATCGACGAATGCGTACGCGTGCGGCATCAAAGCCCATCGCTTGCCGACGGCCTGCGTGAGACGATGCTGAATCGCAGCTCGATACGCCACCGGCATGAGCGGAGTTGCTTCGGCAAACACGCTCGCGATCGTAGGGTATCGTTCGAGCAGCAAATTCCATGTGGCCCGAACATCGCTCATCTCCGAAATCTTCAGCGATTCAATGCCCCTCGGCGTCAGCAGGAATCCCGCACTCGTGACACCGTCGTCGAATCTCAAAGAGTACATCCACCCTTCATCGATCAAATGGTGCACCGCTGCCCAGTCGTCAGGGTACGGGCCTTCAGCCATTCCCGAAACGACGTCGTTCATCAGTCGTATGCCATCGAAATGACTGAAGACGAGCGCTGACCGAGTCTCCGTTTGTTGCAGACCCGAAGGAATAGACAACTGTCGAGCGAGAAAACCGCCTGGACCGGATGCATCAATCAGAAAATTCGCGCTCAAATCAAAGGCGATGCCGTTCCGATTTCCGCTCACGCACACTGAATCCGATCCGACATCCGCGCCGATCAGGTTTACGTGATCACGATAGTCAACGCCAGCGGCAATGGCCTCGCGCACAAAGTGGTGATCCACGTCGGCGCGCAGCCAGTGCGTGTCCGAGAGCGAGTCATCCGGACTGGCCGCGACAAGCAGACGCTCCGAATCCAAACCATGATTCGCGAATGGCTGATCCGGATGATGCCTGTAGAACGTGAATCCGCGCTTCAGCCCGCGGCGAAGCTCGGGGAAATTCGCCAGCCACCGCCCGTGAGTGGCAAGCTGATAGCAGTCCTCCAACCCATATCGACGCCCAATTCGCTCCAGCGAAAGATTGGCCAGCGGCGTTGTCGATTCACCGATTGCGAACCGCGGATGCTCACCGCGCTCGAGCAGCACGACGTCGTAGCCAAGGACGGCGAGCACGCGCGCGAGGAGTGATCCGGCGAACCCGCTGCCGACAATTGCAACCTCGCATGATTCCATCACGCGGCTGCGCACATAACACAGTGGACGCTGTCACTCCCGGCACGCCCGGTAACACTCATCTGCCGGATGCGCTCCACTCGCGCTGGCCTGCAATGCTCACACGCCTGCAGCCGCTCTACGTCCCAGAGGTCGGCCGTAACAACCGTGCGCGTAAACTGGAGGCATTCCTCGAGCGTAGACTCGAGCTCTGTCAAACTGGGCGGCGCAAAAAAGCCGAGCCGTTGAAGACGTTCCATCTCCCCGTTCCCGCCCCGAACGGGAATAATCGATACAACCGACGCTCCGCGCTCGACTGCATACTCCACAGCGCGCACCGTCCACACAATCGATTCGCTGGCCGGCACGTACGGAGCGCCGAGCAGCACGAAGACGCGCAGATCAATGCCGTTGTCCGAGAGAAACCGTGCAGCGGAATCGAATCGCGCGACATCGAGCCGCTTGTTGAGCTTTGCGGCGGCGACGGGATTAATCGTCTCCAATCCTACAGCCACCTCGAGCCGTCCCGTGATCTGGCGCGCGAACTCGAGCGTAGTCGGGCCAATCGTGTTTGCGTGCGACTCGACTGTCACACCACTGAACGGCGCTGCGAGCGCAGCAATCGCCGGAACGTCAGCCGACGGAACGGCCCGCTGGTCAAAAAAATTGCTGGCGTTATAGAGCTTGAGTCGATCAGGTAGCGGATCGCGATGCCCCCGCAGAACATTCGCGATCTGCCCGGTCAACGCACCCGGAGGGGTCGGTCCGTCGAGCGTCCATCGCCACAAGTCGCAGAACGAGCACGTAAACGGACACTCGGCGCCTGTCAGAAATACCGTGAGCGCCCGCTCGATTTTCCCGTCAGGCCGGCGTTCCTCTTCGAGTGACGACCCGTGCGCAATGTATGGATCTGCCCACACCTTCGGCGAACGGAGACTGCGAATCCGCCGATCGGCGGCCGATGCGCTCACACGGGAGCGGCGTGAAGCGTCTCGAAGTGGCTGCGGTAGCGTGCCCCATTCTGCGGAAACAATAGAGCAGCTTGCGCGGCCGAGGCCGATCCGTGCTGGAAGCGTCGCTTCGGAAATACGGGCATCTCGAGGCCCAGCACCGATCGAACTCCACGCGAGACGATCTCACCTTTCAGCGCATACAATCGCTCGTGCGACCCTTCCGTCAGATCGGCGAACGGGATTGCCTCGGCAACCGCGAGCACGGACGGTCGAGTGTAAGGACTGAAACCGTCGAATCCGTATTCGCGCGCGCACGCATAGCTCCGGACACAGCCGCGGCTGTATCCACCCGAGTAAGTGAGCGAGTGTTTGATGGAGTCGACACCCCAGCCTTCCTGGTAGAGCATGCGATTGTTGACGACGCTCTTGATCGTGAGC
>JBDSVO010000119.1:0-6828 GCA_039927215.1 Gemmatimonadaceae bacterium | reverse complement strand
CGTCAGGTTCGAGCCCTCTTTCATATAGACGCTATCGAAAAGTTCGAGATCTCTCGCGTACACGCGTCGCGCGAGCAACGAAGCATTGTCCAGCGGCACTCGCTCGGCGTACCATGGGCTGATAGTCTTCAGCCGCGGTGCGATCTCGGTGACAAGCGTCGCCCTCGCACGAGAATAGACAGTGTCCCTCACCTTTATCCTTGCCTCGCGGCTCTCGGGATGCTCCGCGTACGCCGAATCCAGCGTTCGAGCGAGTGAGCTCCAGAACTCGCCGAGAATTTTCTCATCCTCCCATTCCGCGTCCGCGCGCGCTGCCGCCGCCGTCTGTCCGCGCGCGCGAAAGAACGCGGCAGCGCCGCGCGCTCCCACAAAGCTCGCGAACGATTCGTTGAATGGCGCGCTACCAGGCGCATAGAAGGTGTTGTGCGTCAGCTCGTGAATCACCGTGTTCGCAAGATCGACTGAATCGCGCTTGAGACTCGTGCTGAGCAACGGATCGTTGAACCAGCCGAGGGTGCTGAACGCATCCGAGGGTCGCAATGAGATGTCGTAGCCATCCTCGAAAAACTTGCGGGCGGCCCGCCGGGCAGCGTCGAAGTCGAAGTATCCCTTGTATGGCACTCGCCCGACAATCGGAAACCACCATGTATATGGCTCGAGCCTGTCGCGGTACGCAGCGGACAGAACCAGCACCAGCGTGTCCTTGTCCAGGCGGGAGTAGGTGGTGAAGCTCTCCTTTGTTCGCAGCCTCAGGGAATCCTTCGCGAACGCCCTCGCGGCGAGAACGATTTGAAGCTTGTGGCGTACCACAGGATCGACGCGAGGATCGGAGACTAGCTCCGCAATGGGGCGCCGGCGAGCGAGAATTTTTCCTTCCTCCCACGCGCCGCGGCTGAGGTAGCAGCCCATCGGAGAGAGAACGATGACGACGAACAATCCACTGAGAATCAGCGCGAGCGCCAATCGCGTGCGGCCGGCCGCGTCCGTGATTTCCACCGTGCTGAGCCTTTGAATGTTCTGCCGCATGCGCACCTTGAGAGCGACGGTGGCGGAAACGGGCATGTCCAGGTCGAAGTACACGGGTGCGAAGCCAATCCGTCGCACATCGATACGAGGTTTTGCCGGCTGCAGATTCTCGAGGCGGAAGCGTCCCTCGTCATCGGCAAACGTGCCGTACTCCGTCTCGACCAGGCACTTAATTAACAAAATAGCTTCGGACCATAAACGCACCAGTAGCAGGCCACGTAGAACGGGATGCGCCGACGTTGCTGGTGCTGGTGCTGGTGCTGGTGCTCGTGCTTCATGCAGATGAGCGAAGCGGCCCGCCAATTTGGCGGCGGGCCGCGCTAGATCCACTCTCCGCCGTCAGTCTAGCAGGTTGGTGAAAAAGGGTTTTGAGGCCTACCGCGCTAAATCGAGCTCCACATTTGCCCTCAGATCGATGCTCATCGGCTCGCGAGTGTTTCACCAGCGGAATTCTCGTTGGATAGAACGTCTGTTTCGAGTTTTTCAACAACCTGCTGGTTTGGCGTCCCATTAATTGCTTTCGCAAGTCATTGCAGCTTTGCAAAGCGTGGACACTGAGGTTGCGGTCCAGTGGGAAGGGGCGCGCGATGCCACCCGTGTGGCCTCGGTCGCGCGCGACATGGGACAGGTTGCTCCGGATGCCGCAATTCTCGTAAGCACGAAGCAATAGCGCACGGGCTCGGCGGCGCTATCGTCACGCCAGCGGCTTGCATATTGTTACAGTGTGTCCTTCGTTCACCTCCACTGTCACTCGGAGTACTCTCTCCTCGACGGCGCAAATCGCATTGATGACCTGATCGCGAGGGCGCTGGAATTCGAGCAGCCCGCCCTCGCCATCACCGACCACGGCAATCTCCACGGCGCTTGGGAATTCCAGGAAAAAGCGAGAAAGGCCGGCATCAAGCCGATCATCGGAATGGAGGCGTACGTCGCCCCAGGCGATCGCCGCAACAAGGAACGCGAAGGAAATCGGAAGCCCTACTACCACCTCGTTCTCTTAGCGAAGAACAACACCGGCTACAAGAACCTCGTCAAGCTCAGCTCGCTGGGGTACACGGAAGGCTTTTACTCCCGGCCGAGGGTGGACCGGGAGCTCCTCACGCGGTATCGCGAAGGAATCGTCGTTTCTTCCGCCTGCATGGCGGGCGAAGTCGCGCAGCATCTCCTCGCCGACAACTGGGATGCCGCGCGTGAGGCAGCGTCGTGGTACGCCAACACCTTCAAGGATTACTACCTCGAGGTGCAGGCGCACGACACGGAGAACCAGGCAGAGCTGAACTCGCGGGTATTTCGTCTCGCCGAAGAGACTGGAATTCCAGTCGTTGCAACGAACGACTCGCATTTCCTGCGCGCGGAAGACCACGAGGCTCACGACATCCTCCTCTGCATCGGTCTCGGAAAGGACTATACGTCCAACGACCGGATGCGGTACAACGAAGGGTTGTACTTCAAGAGCTCGTCCGAGATCGCCGCGGCATTCCCCGATCGACCCGACGTGCTGGAGAACACGCTTCGAATCGGCGAGGAGGCGGGCATCGAGCTCACGAAAAAGATTCAGGTCCCGGCGTTTCCTCTGCCCGCCGGCGCGAAGAGCGAGAATGATCTTCTCATCGAGCTCGCCAACGCGGGGGCGCGCACGCGCTACGGTGATCCCCTTCCCGATGAAGTGCGCCAACGCCTCGACTACGAGCTTGGCGTCATCACTACGACGGGATACGCGGGCTACTTCCTCATCGTAGAGGATTTCATCCGCGCCGCGCGAGAGAAACGAATTCCTGTTGGACCCGGTCGCGGTTCGGCGGCCGGATCAATAGTCGCGTATTCACTCCGCATCACGAATCTCGATCCGCTCCGCTTCGACCTTCTGTTCGAGCGGTTCCTGAATCCCGAGCGCGTATCGATGCCAGATATCGATGTCGACTTCTGCATGGAGCGCCGCGGCGAGGTGATCGACTACGTGCGCGATAAGTACGGTCGCAGCTCGGTGGGTCAGATTGTCAGCTTCGGCACGCTCAAGTCGCGCGCGGCCGTGAAGGACGTTGGGCGCACACTCGGGTTCACCCCCACCGAAACCGATGCGCTCGCGAAGCTGATTCCGAACCTGCCGAACTACTCGCTGACGGTCAGCGAAGCCATCGAGAAGGTGACGGAAGTCAAACGGCTCTATCATGACGACGAGCGATACCACGAGCTGCTCGATTTCGCGATTGCGCTCGAAGGTCTGTCCCGAAATACCAGCGTTCACGCGGCGGGAGTGGTGATCGCGCCGGGTCCTCTCGACGAGTACGTGCCGGTCTACACTCCGCAGGGCTCGCGCGGATCGGGCGCCAATGGCGAAGAGGGCATAGTCGTCACTCAGTACGACATGAATGCGCTCGAGTCGGTCGGGATGCTCAAGATTGACTTCCTCGGTCTGACGACGCTTACGGTCATCGACGATGCGCTCACATCCATCCGCGCGCGGACCGGTTCGGCGCCCGATCTGGATTCACTATCGCTCGATGACCCGGCCGTTTATCGAATGCTTCGCGCCGGCAAGACTGCCGGAGTGTTTCAGTTCGAGTCGCCCCTCGCAACGGACCTCATTCGCAGCATGCGCGCCGATCGCTTCGACGATCTCGTTGCGACCAATGCACTGATGCGCCCCGGCCCACTCGATGCCGGGATGCACAAGGTCTACTTCAGGCGCAAGAAAGGCGAAGAGCCCGTCACGTATCTCCTCCCCGAGCTGCGCGAGATTCTCGACACGACCTACGGGGTGATCACCTATCAGGAGCAGGTGATGCGCGTCGCGCAGAAGTTGGCGGGAATCTCACTGGCCGAAGCAGACGTGCTGAGAAAGGCTGTCGGCAAAAAAGATCCCGTGTTGATCCGCAAGGAGCTTGGCAAGTTCATCGAGAAGTCCGTAGAACGCGGATACGACCCCGAGATCATCGCGGAGATTGCGGGACAACTCGAGACCTTCGGCCGCTATGGATTCGCGAAGTCGCACGCGGTCGCGTATTCGATCATCTCGTTCCACACTGCATGGCTCAAGATCTACTATCCTGCCGATTTCATGGCGGCTCTGCTCTCGTCGCAGATCGGCGACACGGACAGTGTCGTCAAGTACATCAATGAAGCGCGGGAGATGGGACTCGAGCTGCTGCCGCCTGATATCAACGAATCGGGATACAAGTTCACTGTCATCGGCGAAAAGCGAATCAGGTTCGGACTCGGGGCCATCCGCAACGTGGGCCGGAGCGCAATCGACGCCATTATCGTAGCCCGTCTGAAGGGTCCATTCAAGTCGCTCTTCGATCTTGCTGACCGGGTTGACCTTCGCGTGTGCAACAAGCGAGTCTTCGAGGCGCTGATATTCGCCGGCGCGCTCGACGCGTTCGATGGGCACAGGGCGCAGCTCGCGGCCATCCTCGACAAGGCGCTGCAGGAAGCGTCGCTTCAGCAGGAAGAGGAAGCATCGGGCCAGGTCTCGATGTTCGGCCGGCCGGCCATCGGCGATCCAAGAACCCACGCTCCACTGACGTTGCCGAATGTCCCGCCATGGAGCGAATCGGAGCGGCTCGCGAAAGAAAAGGAGATACTCGGCTTCTATACATCGGGCCATCCGCTCGATCCGTTCAGAACGGAAGCCGAGCTCTTTGCGACTCACAAGGTCGCGGACCTGAGCGGGTGGAACGCCGACCCGATGACTCTCGCCGTAGTCGTCACCAACATCAAGCGACAGCTCAGCAAGCGTACCGGGTCGGAGTTCGCACGGCTCACGATCGAGGATTTTTCGGGATCGGCGGAAGTCATGATCTTTCCGGAGAAATGGTCGGTCTTGGCGGACCAGGTCAAAACCGACGTGCCGGTCCTCATCAAGGGCGGCTATCCGCGCCGCGACCAGACAGCTGATAATCCCTCGTTCATCGTCGAATCTGTTACGCGTCTGGCGGAGCTCAGGGCGAATGGGCAGGTGATGATATCGATCGATCTCGCACGCGACGCGCCGCTCGGTCCGGAGGTCGTCCGTGACGTCCGCGCGGTGGTTGACTCATTCCCGGGGGTCGTGCCGCTGGAAATCAACTACAGTGACGGCAACGGGTTGCGGGCAAGGCTTCGCTCTCGCAGTTTGACCCTCGCGGTCAATAACACCGCCCTCAACGATCTCCGGTCGCTACTGGGAATCGAGTCGGTGCGTCTGCAACGCGGGAGCAGGTAGTGGCGACATCCGGCCAGACCCTGGACTTCGAGAAGCCGATTCTCGAGCTGGAGCGTCAGATCGACGAGCTCAAACGTCTTGCCGGCGATCAGCAGATGAGCGTCGTGGAAGAGCTCGCACCGCTGGAGCAGAAGCTCACCCAGCTTCGCGACCAGATCTACCACAACCTGACCCCCTGGCAGCGGGTGCAGGTCGCGCGAAACGTAAAGCGGCCGTTCACGTCCGAGCTCATACAGCTCATCTTCACCGACTTCATCGAGCTGCACGGCGACCGCGCGTACCGTGACGACCCGGCGATCATCGGCGGTTGGGCACGGCTCGACAGTGAGACAGTGATGGTGATGGGCCAGCAGCGCGGACGCGACACAAAGGAGATTCTGAAGCGGAACTTCGGCATGCCCCACCCCGAGGGCTACCGGAAAGCGCTCCGGCTCATGAAGCTCGCGGAAAAATTCCATGTTCCGGTTCTCACTTTCATAGACACTATGGGCGCGTGGGCAGGCATCGGCGCCGAGGAGCGCGGACAGTCGGAGGCGATTGCGCGGAATCTGTTGGAGATGTCACAGCTCACGGTGCCGATAATCGCCACGGTAATTGGCGAAGGGGGTTCGGGCGGAGCCCTCGCACTCGGTGTCGCCGACCGTGTTCTGATGATGGAGAACGCTGTCTATTCTGTGATCACGGTCGAGGGTTGCGCAGCGATTTTATGGAAGGACGGCAAGAGTCCGGAAATGCGCGAGCGCGCAGCGTCGGCTCTGCGCGTAACTGCGCCGGACTTATTCGAGCTGCGGGTCATCGATGAGATTGTCCCCGAGCCACCGGGCGGCGCGCACTCCGATCATGCGGCGGCGGCGAAGACGCTGCAGGATGCGCTCAACCGGCACCTCGAGGAGCTGACGAAGCTCCGCCCCGAGAAGCTCGTTCGGCGCCGGAGACAGAAGTACCTTCGACTCGGGCAATGGACGGAGTGAAGCTCAACCAAAAAGAATGGCGCATCTAGTCGAAGTCGCATTCAAGGGTAACCGAAAAGAATTCTTTCTCTGGGATTATCCCGATCCTCCCCCGCTCAAGTCGGCAGTCATCGTTGATGCCGATCGCGGTGAGGATCTCGGGTACGTGCACGCTCTTGGTGAGCTTGCGCAGAAGCGCAATGGCGGATGCGCTCACGGATGTGGCACCGGCGCTCCCGAGCGAAAGGCTCTCCGGCTGGCTAATCAGCGCGACCGCTCCGGTGCCGCCGACCTCGAGCGCCTGAACGAGGAAGCCCGGCAGAAGGCAATGGAGCGCGTGCGCGCAAACGGGCTCGGGATGAAAGTGTCCGACGCCGAGTGGCAGTGGGACAAAAAGAAGCTGACCTTCTACTTCACCGCCGAGAAGCGCGTTGACTTTCGCAATCTGGTTCGCGATCTCGCGTCTCTCTTTCGGACGCGCATAGAGCTCAAGCAGATCGGTGTGCGCGACGAAGCCCGCCGCCTCGATGGCATCGGCCGGTGCGGACGCCGATACTGCTCGGCGTCATGGCTCCCGGAGCTTCGACCCGTCAACCTCGGCGTCGCAAAGGATCAGCGACTGTCGCTCAACCCGGCGCAGATCTCCGG
>JBDSVO010000118.1:0-2643 GCA_039927215.1 Gemmatimonadaceae bacterium | reverse complement strand
CAGTACCGGATAACCTCAGTACTTACCGGGCAAAACGGTCAGCCGACCGCTCGCCCGAGCCCGTCGGAACTGTCTCCCCCGTTCCGGGGAATCTCTTCGTCGTCCACAAGCATGCGGCTCGGCAGCTCCACTTCGATCTGCGCCTGGAGATGGATGGAGTGCTCCGGTCGTGGGCGGTTCCACGAGGGCCGTCGTACGACATGGCCGATAAGCGTCTCGCGGTGAAGGTCGAGGACCATCCGCTCGAGTACGGCGATTTCGAGGGCGTCATTCCCGCAGGAAACTACGGTGCCGGCGGAGTGATCGTGTGGGACCGTGGCGAGTGGGTGCCGCTCGAGGATTGGCGCACCGGTCTCGAGAAGGGCAAGCTCCTCTTCGAGCTCAAGGGCTACAAGCTCCACGGTAAGTGGACGCTCGTGAAGATCAAGAAGGCCGAGAAGGAGTGGCTTCTCATCAAGGAGCGCGACTCATTTGTGAAGTCACCCGGCGATGTCTTCCCGGAAGAGTCCGTGCTTTCCGGACTCACTGTCGACGAAGTAAAAGCTGGTGTCGTCCCGAAAAACCGGTTGCGCGACGCACTCGAGGAAAACGGTGCGCCCCGGGTACGGGTGGATCCCTGGAAAGTCGAAGCGATGCACGCTGAGCCGCACGGAGAAGCGTTCACGCGCGACGGATGGATTTTCGAGCTGAAGCTGGACGGCTATCGGTTGATCGCCAGCAAAACAAAGGGGGAAGCACTTCTGCTGACGCGCAACGGCAACGACTATACGGACGTCTTTCCCGAGATCGCCCGCGCTGTGAAAGCGTTGCCTGTCGATGAATGCATAATCGACGGTGAAGTAGTCGTCTGCGACTCGAAAGGGTTGCCGAGCTTTTCGATGCTCCAGCGCCGAGGCCGGTTGTCGTCGTCGCTCGACATCAAGCGGGCGGCCGTGGAGCTGCCAGCGACCTTCTACGCGTTCGACCTTCTCGCGTTCGAGGATTTCGATCTTCGGCCGTTGCCGCTAACCGAGCGAAAGCAATTCCTGATCGACGTCGTTCCGAAGCTCGGACCACTGCGAGCCCTCGATCACATCGAGCGCGAGGGCGAAGCGTTTCTGGCGCAGGTGATGGAGATGGGGCTCGAGGGCATCATCGCCAAGAAAGCTGACTCGCCATATCGAAAAGGCCGGTCGGGTCACTGGCTCAAGATCAAGGCGGAGCCGACTGGAGATTTCGTCATTGTCGGGTTTACCGAGCCGAAGAGAAGTCGCGGTTATTTCGGAGCGTTGCAGCTGGCCGACCAGATAAACGGAACGCTCGTCTATGCCGGTCGCGTCGGAACCGGATTTAACGAGGCTTTGCTGCGCGAATTGAAATCGCTGCTCGATCCAATAGTGCGCAGTGATGCACCGTGTGCCGGGCCATGTTACGCGCCGGGACTGGAGCCACTTGCAAGTGAAGCGATAATGGAGACGAGCACTACAACATGGGTTGATCCGATCCACGTCTGCGAAGTTCGCTTCCGCGAATGGACACCCGACGGACTGCTCCGCCACTCGGCGTTCCTGAGAATGAGGACGGACAAAGCACCACACGAGTGTGAGCGGCAGAACTGGCATGCCGAGGAGGCCGAGCGCGAGCCACCTCCGCCGGTATCACCTTTGTCTGATGCGCCGACTGGTCCTAATCCGCCTGATCCGCCGAATCGTTTCACCATCTCGAATCCGAAGAAAGTTTTCTGGCCGGCCGAGGGATACACGAAGGGTGATTTGATCGACTATTATCGCGCAGTTTCGCGATGGCTGCTGCCGTATCTCCGAAATCGCCCCGTAGTTCTTACGCGATTTCCCGATGGCATCGACGGCAAATCATTCTATCAAAAGGACGCGCCCGAGTTCGCGCCGGAATGGATGCGTACTGTTCCCATCTGGAGCGAGGAGACGCAGAGGGACATCCGCTATTTCGTGTGCGACGACGAAGAGTCGATCCTCTACATCGCAAACATGGGCTCGATTCCGCTGCACATCTGGGGCAGCAGAGTCGGTTCGCTCGAGCTGCCCGACTGGTGCGTGATAGATCTCGATCCAAAGGAGGCGCCGTTCTCCGACGTCATCCGCACGGCTCAGGTGCTCCATCGCATCTGCGAAGCGGCAGGTCTGCCGAGTTACGTGAAGACTACGGGAAAGACCGGCCTGCACATCATGCTGCCGCTCGGGCGCCAATTCACTTACGAGCAGTGCCGGACGCTCGGCGAATTACTCGCGCGACTTGTTCTTCGAGAATTGAAGGACATTGCGACGATCACGCGTCATGTGACGAGGCGCGGCGACAAGGTTTATCTCGACTACCTGCAGAATCGGCACGGACAGCTCATCGTCGCGCCGTTCAGCGTACGCCCGTTACCAGGCGCCTCGGTTTCGATGCCACTCACATGGGACGAGGTAGACAATTCACTGGATCCGCGCGCATTTACGATCAAGACCGCTATCGAGCGGATGGAGACGCTAGGTGCGGACCCGGTTGTCGACGTGCTCGAGGAGAAGCCGGACCTGCTCGAGGTTCTCGGAGAATTGGCGGCGAGCTAGAGGCTACTTTCGCAGCGCTTTCTGAATCGCGGTGAGCGTAAGCGGTGCCATGATTCGATAACCGGCCTCGTTCGGT
>JBDSVO010000117.1:0-5635 GCA_039927215.1 Gemmatimonadaceae bacterium | reverse complement strand
TTGCGCGCCGAGGTTACGCTGGTGGAGCCGATGGGGAATGAGCAGATCGTTTATGTGGCGCTGGCCGGGGGTGAGCGAATGGTGGCCGTGGCGTCCCCGGAACCGGCGATTGCGCCAGGCGCCAATGTTGCGATTCGGGTTCGGGCCGAGGCCGTCCATATCTTCGACGCTGACAGTGGCGTACGGCTGGGTTGCCATCAAGGGAGCACAAACGGGACGCGCTAAGGGGCGCGCTTTGAAAAGCTATTTCGGCGGTTTATAGTTAAAGGCTGCGGGTCAATCGCGGCGCTATCGTCTAGGGGACTAGGACGGGGCCCTCTCAAGGCCCAAACACGGGTTCGAATCCCGTTAGCGCTATTGATGGCTGGTGTGGTCGCGGTTTCGCAGTCGCAGTTACGGTGACAATGCCGGGCCCCGGCCCCATCGTCTATCGGTTAGGACGGCACCCTTTCACGGTGCAGAGAGGGGTTCGATTCCCCTTGGGGCTATGGTTTTTTTGTTGTGACGGCGCGCAGTGAAGGAGCGCGTCATGAATGAGGGGCCGTAGCTCAGTTTGGTTAGAGCACTCGACTGTCACTCGAGAGGTCGCGGGTTCGAGCCCCGTCGGCCCCGCTTGTTCCAGATACTAGCGATTCGCTTTTTGCTGTTAGAATTGAAAAAGATTGTAGGCTAACAGCAAATAGCAAATCGCAAATAGCTGCAGTGTTGTTGCCCTGGTGGTGAAATTGGTAGACACGCCATCTTGAGGGGGTGGTGCCGAAAGGCGTAGCGGTTCGAGTCCGCTCCAGGGCATTCGCAGTTCAACGCAAGACCGCCACAGTAGCTCAGGGGTAGAGCACTCGATTCGTAATCGAGCGGTCGTCGGTTCAATTCCGACCTGTGGCTCTCCTTACCGGAGCCAGCCTTTTTTTACCGGCTCCCGCATGAGCTCCTCCAGCTCTGCTTCGCGCGCGGCGAGCTCCTTCTCCAGGCGCTCGTTCTCCTCTTGAAGGTCGTCCAGGAATCGCCCGCGCAGCTTCGCATTCTCGAATGCTTCCAGCGACGCGCGCATAAGCTCGATATACCCCTGGGCAAGCTTGGGCAGCGCCTCGCGCGCGAACGTCAGGAATTCGGCCTGATAGTCGGAGCAGGTTTCGCATTCCGCCGGGTCATGCTCGATGAGAGGAGAGAGAGAATCGAGCTCGAGAGCCTTCTGGGCGAGTGCCTCTAAATCGCCGTCCATGGCCATTGTCTTAATATGTACGGCGAGACCGTCACCCGGGGAGGCTTTCGCGGGCGCACGTATCACGGACAAAGCTTACAACTGTCCGCGGCTAGCGCGCTACTTGATGGAGCGAACGCCGCGGCTACATTGACAAGGTTGCGTCATTCGCGGGCGTAATTCAGTTGGTAGAATGCCAGCTTCCCAAGCTGGACGTCGCCGGTTCGAGTCCGGTCGCCCGCTCTAGTGATCACCTATTGCTCGAACCACGGCCAGCCGTTTTGACGGACGTCACGGCATCCGCCGAGATCGAGATTCCGTCGGCGCCACCCGTTGCGCCCGCTCCCGCAACACGACGATACGACCGGTCGATCGTCGACGGCCCGCTGCGCTCTGCTGTCTGGAAAATCGCGTGGCCAACCATGCTCACGAACATCATCGGCGGCGTCCAGGGTATTGTCGATCAGGTGCTCGTTGGGCACCTCGTTGGCTTCAACGGAAACGCCGCAATCGGCGTTGCCTCGCAGATATTCATCGTCGTGATCGTCTTCATCATGTCGTTGTTCACCGGCATGAGCGTGCTCGTTGCACGATTCGCCGGCGCCGGTGAGGAAGACAAAGTCGATCGCGTCGTCTATCAGGCGTTCATCACCGCGCTGGGCATAGCGCTGCTGGTGCTGGCGCCATTGGGCTATTTCCTGGCGCCGACACTGCTCGACTTTGTGAATGCCGCGCCAGCGGTGAAAGCGGAAGCGCTGCCGTTCCTCCGGATCATGTCGATGTTCAGCGCCGGCATGCTGATCTTTTTCATGCTCGGGGGTGCGCTACGCTCGGCGGGTGATGCGCGAACGCCAATGATGCTCGGCATCGCTCTCACCGTTTTGAACATCGTCTTCAACGTGATTCTCATTCGCGGGCTCGGGCCGATTCCGGCCTTCCGAACCGCTGGCGCAGCGATGGGGACGTGTGTCGCGTCGGGGCTGCTGGCGATCTATGCGCTGTACAAGCTGATCAGAGGCGGATGGGTCGTTTCGTTCCCGCGTGGCGACCGCGCGGCATTCGCTCCCGATTGGACGATCATCAGGTCACTCTTCCGGTTTGGCTTGCCGACAGGCATCCAGGGAATTGCGATGAACGTGGGCGGAGTGTTCATGCTTTCGTTCATTGGATCTGTCGCGCAAAGTGCCGCCGCTCAGGCCGCGTTCTCGGTGTCGTATTCTCAATTGTTCTCCTTCATCACCTGGACATCCGTTGGACTCATGGGTGCTGCTGCGGCCGTCGCCGGACAGAACCTCGGGGCAGGAAAGCCGGATCGCGCGAACGAAGCGGTGCACGTCGCCGCACAAATCGGAGTCACCGGAGCAGCGTTCGTGGGAGTTTTCTTCTTTTTCTTCCCGCGGCAGCTGCTTGCGGTATTCGGCATGAACGAGCCGGTCGTCGTCGAGATCGGCACGCAGCTTCTGCGTGTGCTCAGCGTCTCCGGTCTGTTCATCGCCGTCGCATTGACCTATACCGGTGGCTTGCAGGGTACCGGAGATACGAAGAGTCCTCTCTACATCTCGATTATCTCGCAAATCGTTGTGCCCCTGGGCATCTGCTTCGTGATTCGGGAGACAGGTACGCTACAGCCTCTGCACATCTGGATTGCGATCCTCATTGGACACGCGACACGCTGCTTGCTGAGCGTGCTGCGGTTCAACGAGGGCAAATGGCGCCGCATTGCTGTCGACATCGGACCGCCGGCGCGTTGAGCATCGCGCACATAATTCTTCTTGCGTAGGGCGCGTCCGGGCATTTGTTTTCACCGGGCGTCCTGCAGCCTTTTCCCCGCGGCCGATTCCAGTCGGCCGCCTGTGCATAGGTGCCCAGCCCCGCAGGTTGGGCATTTCTTTTACGCTATCTCTTCCGCACGTTTTTCAAGGACAATTTGATGCGTCTCGTTCGTTCGCTGCTCGTTTTAGCTCTGGCAGCTCCGCTGGCTACGCTGGCCGCTCAATCCCCGCCGGTGATCAGCGACGGGACTCTCAGTGGAACGCGCGAAATCGGATTGCTTGTCATTGGCCGGGTTCTCTCCACCGAATACAGCGTGGATGACGGTCGCTCAGCCGTCGGAGGAGCAGCGTCCTTCGCCAGCCATATGAATGAGTTTCTGGCAGTCCAAGGAGCGCTTGGCGTCGCTTACAGCAGGCAGGAAGGCACTTACTACAAACCGCCGCTCTTTACTTTCACGCCGACTCTTTCGCTGGTCCTTCAGATGTCGACGGCCAACCAGATCCAGCCGTACGCGCTGGTTGGGGCTGGTTACGAATTCATTCGATACACCCATCCGCGCTGCGATTGCGAGCAGAGTAGAAGTCTTGGGATCGGAAATATCGGCGGTGGAATCCGGAGAATGATCCGTGGTCGCCAGGCATTCAGGATCGAAGCATCGAGCCAGATTGGATCAGGAGGCCCCGCGTTCAGCATTGGAATGGGGGCTTCATTCTTTGTCGGTGGATCGCCACGCATCGCTCGAGCTGACGGGCCGCGTCCGCCGGATCGCATCAATCCGGACCCCCAGATTATTCCGCCGCAGCGCACGACCCGCGTGCAGCCGGCACCTCCGCCTGCAGCCCGAGTGATTCCGCCGGCAGCCCCGCTGCCGGGACCCCCGCCGGCACCCCCGGCAGCCCGAGTGATTCCGCCGGCGCCGCCGGCCCCCAATCTCGTGGGGACGGTTCTTCTCAAGATCGACGGCACCCAGGTCGACTTCAACAAGCCGGCATGGCGCAATGACGCCGAGCCGCTTCTCGACGGACTCGCGGTAGACCTCGTCTCGGATGCGGGCGAAAGGATCAAGATCAGCATCGAGGCGCACACCGACAACATCGGATCACAGGCCGGCAATGTCGCACTCGGTCTCGACCGCGCGAAGGCAGTGCGCGAGTTCCTGATCAACCAGGGTATCAACGCCGATCGCATCGCCGTGTCGAGTCTCGGCGGCAACAATCCGGTCGCCCCGAACAACACTGCCATTGGCAGACAACGAAACCGTCGCATCGTCATCCGGAGAACCAACTAGATGCGCGCGGCGATCAAGCTGGGAATGAAGAATATTGTTCTTGCGGTCATCGGCTTCGTGGCGGCGACGATAGTCATCGCCGGATGCTCTGAGCTGACCGGGCCCAAGTCACCCGAGACGCCAATCAACGTCACAGCGACGCTGTTGACCGGTACGTCCGTACGTGTCGAGTGGCAGGCGAGCCCGCAAAACGACGGCGTGATCAGCTATAACATTCTTCGAAATGGGACGAAAATCGGCGAATCGACCAGCACGTCATTCACCGATGCCGGTCTCACCGAGCAGACCAAGTTCACATACGCTGTGTCGGCGAACTGTACGTCGGGCCGGTTGTCGGAGGCGTCTGAGGTAACGACTGCTTCGACTGTCACGACGCGAGATGTGACGCCCCCCCGAGTGATCAACAACCAGCCTCCAAACCTGTTCAATGGCGTCGCCACAGGCGCGACAATGACGGCAACGTTCAGCGAACCGATGGATGCCGGAACGCTCACTCCGACGACTTTCACAGTGAGAGTTACCGGAGGCGCGTCGATTCCGGGGTCAGTTACGTACAACGCCACAACCAGGCTCGCTGAGTTCACTCCCTCCAGCAGGTTGCCGAGCTCGACCAACTTTACGGCGACAATCACGACCGGAGCCAAGGACACTCAAGGCAACGCCCTCGCGGCGGCTTTCACGTGGACGTTCACGACGGCTGACGATCAACCGCCGACCGTAACCGCTACGAATCCGACGAACGGGGCAGGCGGCGTGTCCCCGACCGCGCCAATCATCACGGCCACGTTCAGCGAGCCGATGGACGCGAACACAATCAACACTACGACGTTCACGCTCCGCACTGCCGCCGGAGCGGCTGTTACAGGCAGTGTCGCTTATGCAGCGGCTACACGGACTGCGTCGTTTACGCCGAGCGGTCCGCTTCTCCCCGGGGCGAGTTATACAGCTACTATCGCGGCTTCTGTAAAGGATGTGGCGGGCAATCAGATGGGAACCGCTGTCCAGTTCTCGTTCACGACCAGCGACACGAACCCGCCAACTCTGACCCAGACGTCGCCTGCCAACCTGGCAACGAGTGTGGCGACCAATACCCTTGTCACTGCCACGTTCAGCGAAGCGATGGATGGGACGACGATCACTACGACGACCTTCACGCTCAAGGTGTTTGGGACCAACGCAACCGTAGCCGGGTCGGTGGCGTACAATCCCGCCACGTTTACCGCGACCTTCACGCCGACGGTGACTCTCTCGCAGGGCACGTCCTACGTTGCGAATGTTACAACGGGAGCGAAGGACCTGGCCGGCAACGCTCTGGCTCCCAGCATCATCCCGAACCCATGGACGTTCACGACGGCCGGCGACAACGTGCCGCC